>CAYHMZ010000103.1:0-1510 GCA_964357835.1 uncultured Candidatus Saccharibacteria bacterium | reverse complement strand
CGCTCATATGAAAAATTCAAAATTGTTGCTTTTGGCCTTATTAAATTCGCTGGGCGCTTCAGTATACATTGCCGCGGTTGTTTTGCTGATGACTAATGCCCAGAAATTTTTCGGCCAGGCAAATAGCTTTTTGGGCTCGGCAGCCATCTTGTTATTGTTTGTAATCTCGGCTACGATAATCGGATTACTGGTTTTAGGACGGCCCGGACATTTATATTTCAACGGTTTTAAAAAAGAGGGGATTGTTTTGCTATTATATACAATTGCCTTCCTTTTTGTGGTTACCGTTGTTGTTTTTCTGGCCTTAGTGTTGTTGAAATAACGCCAGATTCTCTCCGTTGACTTTATCGGCCCGTTTGGTTATTATGTTGACTAGCATTTTCACAAAGTAACTGGAGGAATCCGATGCGTGCAATACGCGCAATTGCCCTGATTTGTCTGTTTACCGGATTTGGTGCAGGTGCTTCTTTCGCCCAACAAAAAAAAGTAATTGATAAGAAATTTTGGGCGGTTGGTGCTGGCCTCGCTCTAGCAACGGTTTACGATTACGAAACAACTTTTAGCACTTTGAACAATCGCAATTACAAAGAGGGCAACCCTATTATGAAGCCGTTTGTTGATCGCGGCAGACCAGCCGTTTACGCCGTGAACGGGGCCATAAATGCCGCGGCAATGCTCGCCGCCTATAAGCTTAAGAAAAATCATCCTAAAATCTGGTGGGTTATTCCCGTTTGTTTAGCAGCCGGCCATGTTTTTGCCGGAACTTCAAATTTAAGATTGGCAAGGTCAAGATAGCCGGGGCCCGCAAGGGCTTTTGTTTTACCGATTATTTTAAAGCCGCTTCCAAATTTGTGAAAAATAGATTAACATGGAGATAAATCTAAAAAGCCGGAGTAACTCAGCGGTAGAGTAGCTGTATCGTAAACAGCAAGTCGCGAGTTCGAATCTCGCCTCCGGCTCCAAGATTTGATTTTGTCTTTGTCTCCTGTTACCATTCGAGAAGCTTTTGTTCTTTGATTAACGGGAGGATTTATGAAGAAGGAAAACCTGGTGTTTATGGTTTATGACCGATGGGGTGATGGCGTTGAAATTTTAGAAGAAACGTCGCGAGGCTGTACGCTTAATCTTGAAAATAAAACCTGGGAATTTGACGGCAAAAGATTCAAGATTGGGACCGAAGAAAGATATTGCGAGTACGGATGCCGTTGGGGAGTCATAGGTGTTTACGACAGGACCAACATCCACCACATTAGAAACATGGTTTATGATGCCAAAAAGGCCGTTAGCGGTCCTCCAACCGCCCGTCCGGATGACGATTAAATAATATTTTTTCCAAACGCCCCGCCGGGCGCTTTTTATTTTCATTTTTTTGGAGTATAATAAAAACAATGCAAACTACGCGTGAAATGCTTGAGGAGATGGAGAAAGAAATGACGAAACCGGATTTTTGGAACGACAAAGAAAGAGCTCAAAAAATTCGAGAAGGAGAGTAGAATGATGGACGAAGCCA
>CAYHMZ010000102.1:0-1538 GCA_964357835.1 uncultured Candidatus Saccharibacteria bacterium | reverse complement strand
TCCCTGTCAATGCCGAACCATCTTAAAAGTTTTGCCCTTCTGTGTTCTTCGGCGTTTGTCAGGCAAAGCATTCCGCCATCACAGGTTGTTATATGCTTAATGGCTTGAAAAGAATAACAAACATAATCAGCTTCCAGGATTTTCGGTTCGTGATGTTGGGAAGCGTCAACGATTAAAGGAATGCCGCGTTTTTTTAAATAGGGGAAAATGCGTTCATCAACATCAATGCCCCCGAGAGCAACGGCAACCACAGCTTTTGTCCTGCTGGTAATTTTTTTCTCAATATCCTCAAAGGATATATTTAAATCTTCTTTGCTTATATCGGCAAAAACGATTTCAACCCCCCTCCTTAACAACCCCGTCTGGCCGGCCGTGCAGTTAAGCACCGGCACAATAACTTGGTCGCCGGTCTTTAACCCGATTAAATGATAAGCAAGTTCCAGCGCGGCAGTTCCCGAATTAACAAATAAAGGATAATTGTATCCGAACATTTCTCCAAACTTTCTTTCAAATTCATCAACTTTGGGACCCTGGCCAAGCCAGCGCCCGCTTAAGGTATAGCTAATTTCTTTTAATATCTTTTTTTTGGGTATATACGGCCAAAAAATTGGTATAATTTTTTTCATAAAAATTTATATTACCGTCTCCATTAACTGCGATTAACCTCGACCCAATCACAATGCTCGCATTTTTTCTCTATTTTGTAAAGAGACCACTTGCATCCATTTGACAAAAACTAGGCATTTTGCTAGCATTAGGCAGGTTTCAGTACTTTTTCAAGCAAGGAGGGCTACAATGGTTGATCTGGAAACGGTTGATCTGGAAACGATGGATCCAGTAGAACGAGAACGATTATTTGTGAGTGTTTTCAGGTGGATTCAGGCAAATGGCGGAAAATTGCCATTTGCGGCCTATTGCGAAAGGATAAGAACTTGGCATGGAACTTTTGTTGATTTGGCCATAGTCCGACTGGATCAGGACAAAATTTCTGTCCTTCTTGAACGCCGGCCGGAAACCGGCCATATATATCCGGGAATGTATGACATCCCGGGTGGAAATTTTATGTACCGTGAGACTGCTTTTGAAGCAGCTTCGCGGCTAGCGGGAAAACTGGGATTTATGGGCATACCAAGTTTTGCCGGCATAGCGACTTACACAAAGACGGAGGCGGAGATTGGAATTTCCCTGCTCTTTGTGCTCGAAATAAAGGGGCAAGTAATAGAACCGGGAGGATGTCGTTTCTTTGCTCTCAATGAACTGCCCCAAGATTTAGTTCCTTGGCAGGCGAATTGTTATCCATCTATGATTCAATCATTTTTTGCGACCGGGTCATCCTTTCTTTCAGAGTACTCCGGTCAATAAAGATTTTTAAACGATGATATTCATTGTCAGCCCCGATTGTTTTCGGGGCTTTATCATAGAAATTAATTTGGCAATTTTATCCCCTGAACTATATTAAAGAGGGGTCAATGCTATTTTTCGGCTATTAAAAAATTATTCATCCAAAACTCAAAGTAGGTATGCCGGCATGAAGAAAA
>CAYHMZ010000101.1:0-1597 GCA_964357835.1 uncultured Candidatus Saccharibacteria bacterium | reverse complement strand
GAAGATAAAAATCGGCTGTGTCTTTGAGCAGGCCAGCGTCTATAAGCTGATCAATGGTCTTCGGCCCTATTTCTTCTATATCCATCGCCCCCTTTGAAACGAAATGGTAAATGGCTCTACGTTTTATCGCCGGGCAATTCTTATTAACGCATTTATGCGCCGCCTCTCCCTCCACTCTCTTAACTGGCCCGCCGCAGACCGGGCATCTTGCCGGAAAATGAAATATCCTTTCTCTGCCGGTGCGCAATTCTTTCAAAACTTTTTTGACGTCCGGAATCACGTCGCCGGCGCGGCCGACCACCACCGTATCCCCTACCCGAACATCCAGCCGGCGGATTTCGTCCTCGTTGTGGAGCGTGGCGCGGCTAACCGTCGTCCCGCCGATTTTAACCGGCTCAAGCACCGCAACTGGCGTCAGAACGCCCGTCCTGCCGACACTGACGATAATATCTTTGACCTTGGTCGTTGATTCTCGGGGCGAGAATTTATACGCGATCGCCGCCCGCGGAGCTTTGCCAACTACGCCGAGTTTCGCAAACATCTTATTGTCAGTCAGTATCACAACAATCCCGTCTATTTCATAATTCAAGTTCTCGCGATGCTTTTCCCAATGATCCCTGAACTCCTGAACTTCCTTAAGATTCTTGCAGTATTTGTTGTGAGGATTAGTCTTGAAGCCGAGTTCTTTCAGAATTTTATGTTCTTCCTCGTGAACTTTCTGCCCCAAATCGGTAACAAGCGAGTAAGCGAAGGAGTCAAGGCGCCTCTCGGCGGTAATCGCGGGGTCAA
The DNA here is from genome assembly GCA_964357835.1 of uncultured Candidatus Saccharibacteria bacterium. Classification (GTDB taxonomy): domain Bacteria; phylum Patescibacteriota; class Minisyncoccia; order 2-02-FULL-40-12; family IGHO2-01-FULL-4-A; genus CAIUCV01. The sequence goes on along the minus strand of CAYHMZ010000101.1, from coordinate 808 downwards.
GCTGACGTATGGAACCGGCGGCAAGGTTGCGCGGGTTGGCATAAACCGCTCCGTTTTTCTTTTTCTGTTCTTTATTTACTTTTTCAAACTCCTTTTTGCTAAGGAACACTTCCCCTCTTACCACAAGTTCCTTTGGGATTTGGGGTTTGGGATTTGTTTGGGATTTGGGGTTTGGGATTTGGGATTTCAGCGACAGCGGTATCGCTTCAACCGTTTTCAGATTCTGGGTTACGTTTTCGCCAATCGTGCCGTCACCGCGGGTCGCACCGACCTTCAAGATTCCGTTTTTGTAAACTAGTTCAACCGCCAGACCGTCAATTTTCAGTTCGCAGTAATACCCGCCCAACTTTTGCTCCGCAAAACTTTGGCGGGCAAGCCCGGCCTCGGGAACTTTGAACCCTAGTGTCCGCAACATTCGCTCCTGCCAATCCTCCATATCTTCCCGGCTAAAAGCGTCATTGAACGAAAGCATTTTTTGGGGATGCGTAAATTTCTCAAACTTTTCCAGCGGCCTTCCGGCAACACGCTGGGTTGGAGAATCGGGCGTTACCAAATCGGGGAACTCTTGTTCAAGGTCAAAAAGCTCTTTTTTTAGCGAATCTTCAACCGATTCCCCAATGATCGGCTTATCCAAAACCAGCCGATGGTAGCGGTATTTGTTAATCAGCACTTTTAATTTCTCTATCCTCTGTTTGATCTCTTGTTTGGTCATTCTTCCCCTAAATTTAACACGAATTGACGGGTTAAAACAATCTCTTCATTCTATTGATTTCGCCCGATTAAATTGGTAAAAAGAATGCAGCACCTT
>CAYHMZ010000100.1:0-1697 GCA_964357835.1 uncultured Candidatus Saccharibacteria bacterium | reverse complement strand
TACTGGTCGTTGGCGGGGCTTGCAATAATAACAGCGATTTTCGTAATGGCAAGCACTCTCCGCACGCTAAATACCGCCACAACTGCCAACACGGTTTCATTTAACGGTGAGGGGAAAGTTTTGGCCAAGCCAGACGTGGCGGTGGTTGATTTTTCAATTGTCACCGAAGCCGCTACCTCCAAGGCGGCCCAAGACGCCAATTCGGAAAAGTCCCAGAAAGTCGTGGATTTTTTGAAAAAGCAGAAAGTTGAAGACAAAGATATAAAGACGGTCGGTTACAATATCTATCCAAAATATTCTTATCCTCGCAATGGGGTGCCGAAAATTACGGGTTATCGCGTAGAGCAGACGATTGAGGTAAAAGTGAGAGATTTGGACAATGTCAGTTCCGTTTTGGACGGCATAGTTACCGCCGGGGCCAATCAGGTGAACAATTTGAATTTTGAAATAGACGAGCCGGAAAAACTGAAAGCCGAAGCAAGAGCTAAGGCGATTGCGGATGCAAAGAAAAAAGCCGATGAATTGAAGGGTCAAATTGGCATAAAGCTCGGCAAAATAGTTAATTTTTCGGAGGGAATCAGCGGCTATCCCGAGCCGGTATATTATGAAAGAGCAATGTCATCGGGCGGCGTTGGCGGCGGCGGGCCATCGGTACCGAGTGGAGAAAACGAGATAACAGTGAACATTACGATTACTTATCAAATAAAATAAGAACGGCGTGGTCGGCCGTTTCCGTCCAAAGGAAACAAAATTATGAAAAATCCATTTGAGAAAATAAAAGAAGTAGTAAAACCGGAAGAACATACGCAGGTATCTTTTGAAAGAGCCGCTCAAGAGCGAGCAAGGATAAGTCAAGAATATCAGAGGGCAAAAGAAAATCCAGACGAAGAACATCGGCCGAAATATAAAAAGTGGCTGAAACTTCTCTTTAAAGATTTTGAGGAGGCCAGAAAGAAAGCGGCAAAACTTTACGGAAAAGGATGGAAAGAAGCCCACGGACTAAATGAGAAACATGAGGAGTTGACGAAAGAAGCAAAAAAGGCCTTGGAAAAACTAGTCAAGTTTGAAATGGAAGAACTAGGCATGACCGACGAGGGCTATGAAATGAGGAAGGCAATAGATGCTCAAAAAATACAAGAATAAACCTACCATATAATCACAAAAACCGTCCCGCCTAGGCGGGACGGTTTTTGTAACATGATCTCTTATCGTTAACCCTCCCAACTTTTGCTGCGCAAAACTTAGGCGGGCAGGCCAGATTTTGAGTACATGAGTTCTTATCGTTAACCAGAGTTGTAAGTTATTCGATATTTACAAACGCCGATAGATTAAGCCATATCGGCTGGCTATAAATCGTTAGCTGTACTCGCCTATCGACAAGCAAACAGCCAACAATTTATACCGACACTTAATTCTAAAATTTCAGCAGAAATTTTATCCTGAGCCTGTCGAAGGATGTCCCTCGATTAACTCGGGACTATTTTTTCTGAAGAAAAAATAGAAAGGAGGTGATCCAGGACCAGGTTCCCCTAGCCCTGCCTTGTTACGACTTAGTCCTTGTTACCGAGCCTACCGTGGTTCCACTAATAAAAATGGACCTTCGGGTATTCCCGGCTCCCCTGACTTGACGGGCGAATGTGATAATTTGGTAATTTCACGTTCCCACGTAGCGTGCGGATTTCCCGCACTACGCGAGT
>CAYHMZ010000099.1:0-1742 GCA_964357835.1 uncultured Candidatus Saccharibacteria bacterium | reverse complement strand
CTAGTTATTTTGTTTACGGCGATTGCCGTGGCATCGGTTTATTTTGTCTTTATTAAGAAACAGCCGGGAAATACCGTTTCAACTCCCTCTCCTCAACCCGCCGCCAGCGTTGGCGGGGAAAGCAACGGACTCAAAACTTTTGTCTTTGATAATTTCCACGGTAGTACCGATATCAGCGACAGGTTTCAATTCCAATATCCGGCAAGTTGGTACAACGATGGCCAGTATTTCAGCCCGCAAAAAATTCAGCACTATACCAAATACGAAGTGAAAGCGCCCATCTGGTTTGATTTGGTGTTAGCCGAAATTCTTAATTTCACGGAACTGAAATACCAGATAGATAACAGCAAGAGGATAGCGCCGGATACCACCGGCCAGCTGGACGGCAGGGATTTTAAAAAATATGACCTGATTGATTATGGAACATACGGCGGGGAAAGCGCCGGCCGGGTAAAGATATTCGTCGGGCCAAAGATAACGATAGACGGCGACGATTATTATCTGGTCTTTCATTGGGAAGAGAAACCTTTGGCGGAAAGTATGCCCGGCAACGACATAGAAGTTTTTGATAACATGCTTTTAACGCTTAAATTTTTCCATTAGGCGCTTCTTATCCACGGAATGGCAACTTGGACTCTTGCCATAGCGATATAATTGGCGCAATAATGAAACTATCATGAGGAACCTGCCTAAAAACGACCAAAACCCCGATCTTAAACTGCTTCTTCAAGAGAAGCTAGCTAACTTTTTCAAAAAGAAAGCCGCCCAGATGCTCATCGCTTGTTTAGTCGTCGGCTTGTTGGCTGCCGGCGCCCTTGCCTTCTATTTCTACACAAGAAGCAATGACTTGAAGAATAACCCCCAGAAAGTGGCTCAAGAGGAAAACGACGCGCTTATCGCCGCCGTTGGAAAATTGATATTTCTGCCCGAAGGAGAGAAACCGACAATTGCCACCGTAACCGAGCCGGAAAAACTCAAAGACCAACCATTTTTTACAAATGCTAAAAAGGGGGACAAGGTCCTGATTTACACCAACGCGGGGAAAGCGATTCTTTATGATCCGGACAGCAACAAAATCGTTGAAATCGCTCCAATTAACATCGGGCAGCAGCCTCCCGCCGTAACTCCCCGATAAAACCTAAAATTTTAAAGTCCCCACCTCCGGCAGGGGGTAGGGACTTTTTGTGGGCCGTAAGGGGTGAATATGGCGACATTTTGCCCAAAAATCCCAATATGTCGCCCGGTTCCCAACCCCGCATATTCCCTATATGTCGTCTTGTTAAGCGTTGCTTTTTGGTGCAACCGTTTACGAAACGCGATTTTTGAGGTAAAATGGATGTAGTATGGCCCTATCGTCTAGCGGTTAGGACGGCTTTCTTTCAAGAAGCAAACAGGGGTTCGACTCCCCTTAGGGCTGCCAGATGGGAAAATCATCGTTTAGACAGAACCAAAAAGCGGACCGCAGGCCCGCTTTTTGGTTCTGCGCGTGAAGCCAGCTCTTCTGTTTTTATTTTTCCGTCAGAAACGCCAAGATAACCGCTGCGCCAATGCAGCAGACGAGAGCCACCTTCTGGTGACTTTTTAATTTTTCTTTGTTGATGGTTAATCCCAAGACGGAGGATAGGACGATATAGGCCTCGCTGATGCCGGTGCTTATCGCAATGGGGATATAAAGAGTGCTGTAGGAAAAGGCCACCCAGGCAAAATTATCTATTGCTCCGACGCCCAGGATAAGTTTTTTG
>CAYHMZ010000098.1:0-1743 GCA_964357835.1 uncultured Candidatus Saccharibacteria bacterium | reverse complement strand
AACGACCCAGCTCTCTCGGCCGCGCTCTTTCACCAGTTTACGAACCCCGCCCCCACGTCCGCTCCGCCAGTTGGCGGATTGCGAGACTCAAATAAGTTATTCGGGGCTAGCCTTTTAATAAGTTCAGGGCGAAAAGGTTCGTATCGACTTCTGGCCTTTCTGTTATTTTGCAAGATGCTTCGTGGCGCTTTAGCGCCTAATCTTGCAAGGGACAGCAAGGCCTTTTGTTTTTTTATGACAACGCCTCCAGTTCGCACAGAACGTTTTCAAACGCTTCAACGGCCCAAATCGCCTGACGGTGAGTCATCTGGTAATTGGCGTCATGGACGAGCAGGTTGCGCAGTTTGTGGGCGTCCCAGAGATACTGCAAATTCAAAAGCTGGTCCGGCTTTATGAGCATCAGGCGCTCTCCCATTGACTCGCCGGCAAAGCCGGCGGATTTTAAGACATCGTCAACAAGCTTGTCCGCCTCAATGACGGCAAATTTCCACTCTGATTCTTTGAATGAGTTAACATGACTCTTGATCTCCTGCCAGCGGTTGTCGTAGGCGCTCACCGCTTCCCCGGGCGGGGCCAGTTCCGTTTTCAGTTCAACGATCCTCTCCTTAATTAAACCTCTCATTTTAATCACTATTACCACCAGTATCGCCGCGAAAATAATTGATAAGATCATTAAGACCGTCTTGACGGTCCCGAACAGATTAAAAAACTCGGGGCTCTGAAAATATTTAGCAATGGCATCATAAGCTTGGGCAAACAACGGACTCAAATCAGTCCCATATTTTATTTGAGGTTGATTTGTAATACCCGGTATTGTAGGAATTTCCATTGGCATGATTACTTATCTCTGACTTGCTCGTACGCGTTGGCAATTTGGAGAATCTTCCCTTCGTCGAAATGCTTTCCTATTATTTGCAGTCCTGCAGGCAGTTTAACGCCGTCAGCTTCAACAAATCCACACGGCACCGAAATTGCCGGCAAACCGGCAATGTTCACCTGTACGGTATAGATATCAGCCGCATATGCCGAGAGCGGGTCGCTTAATTCTCCGATTCTTGGCGCCACCGTAGACATAGTTGGGCCGATGACCACGTCGTATTTCTCAAAAACTTTCTCAAAATCCTGTTTTATCAAGGCCCTAACTTTTTGCGCTCTCAAATAGTAGGCATCGTAATATCCGGCTGAAAGCGTATAGGTACCGAGCATAATACGCCTCTTCACTTCATCGCCCAACCCTTCGGCTCTTGATTTTAGATAAACGTCAAGAAGATTTTTACCCCCTTGAACCGAAAGACCGTATTTTATCCCGTCGTATCTAGCAAGATTTGCTGAAATCTCTGATGGTACGATTATGTAATAAGCGGCCAAAGCGTAATCGGTCATGGGCAAGCTAATCTCGTCAACATGGGCACCAAGGGATTCTAATTCCGAAAGCGCTTTTTGAACCAAGTTATTGATTTCAGGGTCTAGCCCTTCGCCCATAAATTCTTTTGGAACCCCGATTTTAAATCCTTTTATCGGCTTGCCGAGACCGGCGGTGTAATCGGGGACGTCTCTGGGCACAGAAGTGGAATCAAGTTCGTCGCGGCCGGCGATTGCGTTCAAAACGATTGCCGCATCTTCCACGTTTTTGGTAATCGGGCTGATTTGGTCAAAACTTGACGCCATTGCTATCAGTCCGTAACGGGAAACCGCGCCATAAGTCGGTTTTAGCCCCACCACTCCGCAAAAAGACGCCGGAGC
>CAYHMZ010000097.1:0-1774 GCA_964357835.1 uncultured Candidatus Saccharibacteria bacterium | reverse complement strand
CGTCTTTTCTCCTTGCCCTTACGAACATAAACACAGACATCTTCCGCTTTAAGTTCCAGGTCTCCGCAAATAATATCGGCGATCGCACCCCTGTTTCCGCTATCCTTGGCCAGGTTGCCAATAATTGAATCGGCATAGGGCGACTCAACGGAAAAAATCTCATCATACCACTTCCAGCAAATCGCTCTCTGCACAAGAGCAGAAGTCCCTTCGTTACACCCGGCCAGATACATAATGGCGTCGTTATCATCCATCAAAAAGAAATCTATATCAATCTGGTCTTCGCAATAAGCTAAGTCAATTGCTCTGAAAATCATCATAGCCGGAGAAAGGTGGGGTTGTTCATAGATTTTGGAATAGACCGTGTGGCGAGTCGCCTGCCAGCGCTTCACGCTATTAAAGCACCTGTCCAACAGTACCCATTCCTCACTGTTGAACCTGAATGAAGCGGTAATTTCAATCACATTCGGCTTCCTGCCGCGGCAAGATGCGGCCAGCGCGTATCTCAAAACATTATCAAGATTGTCCAAGTCCATTGAACCCTTGAGCACGGCTCCTAGCGGGCCGAAATCGCCCATAACGATTTTGACGACATCCCTATAATCAACGTCAAATTCTTTCAGAACATTGGCGGCGTCGTAAGACCTCTCAAGAGTGTAATTCAGGAACGACTCGCCATTCATACCGGTTAATTTTTCCAGAAAACATTCGGGCAGATGGGAAAGACAGGGCAGGCCCCAGTCGTGCATCAAAGCCGAGGCGAGAAACAGGTCGGAATGGTCAGCCAGAAGCGGATTTTTCTTCAACATCAGCCAAGTCAGAAAAGCGACGCCCATACCATGCTGGAATCGGCTTGGAATCGGGCCGTGAGCAATTAGATAATTGGGCATCACCGCTTGCGTAATCCCCCGCGCTCTTACCGCTTCAACCGTATGGCTAAGCCGTTCCAGAATCGGGGGCAATTCCCAGCCGCTGTTGCAATGTCTTGCGTAAACCGTGTCATAGTATCTCATTTTCTTCGCTCCCTTCGTTTTGTAAAACAACCTATGATATGAAAACAAAAATCAAGCAAAAAATCAAGCGGGCTATATTTTAAAATAAAAGCCGCCCAGCGGGGCGGGATTTGCATATCAAGGTAGTCGTCTTCGGAGGTCGGCCAAGTAAGTTCTCTTTGCCATCAAACGGCCGATTTCTTCCATAGTTCCTGCGGCTAAATCGGAGCCGGCAGCCGCAATATCAGTTAAGAAGGCATTTAATTCCTCAAGGTAGCCATCAATACTTTGGATTGCACCATCAAGGGACTGTTCCCATATATTAAAAGGGGGTCTAGGCGAGGCCCTCGGGGCTTTGAGGCGCGGCCTCTTCGCCAAAAAATTTGAAAAACTGTTGCTCCCAGCATCGGGCTTTACATAAATTCTATTTCCGCATTCGCCGCAGGACTGATATCCGTAACAGCGGAATTTAAGGCGCGCCCGGCAGTATGGGCATTCGCCTTCATCAATGTATTCATCCACCATCAAGATTCTCCATTGAAAATAAACGAACTGCCGAAATTATATCTGTTTTGCGGGTATTGTCAACATCTTGGCGTAAAAAAACCCCTCATTAACCGGCGGGCATTTTAGGCATGATTAGTGGGATTCGTCGGTTTTAAGAGGCGGGGGCAGGGTTTTGCGTTTGAGTTCTAGAATTTGGAGTTGCCGCAGGGTTTACTCGCTGTAAAAATGGGGCGCTAATTCTGTTTCGGAAATATACCTTGAGTTTAGGCATGAAT
>CAYHMZ010000096.1:0-1776 GCA_964357835.1 uncultured Candidatus Saccharibacteria bacterium | reverse complement strand
CTTTTTCTATCCGCTTCTGGTATTCCTTGAAAATCTCCTCAACCGAAAACTCGCCTTTCTCAAGGTCGTGCTTGAGAGATTTAATTGTATGCCCTATAGACACGATTAATCCTCAAATACGCTCTTAACTTTTACATAGCCGTTCTTCTCGCTCGGCGCCTGTCCCATCAGGCGTTTTATATTTTCCGAATCGGGCTCTCTGGGGCTATCGTCCTTCCTGAAAACATCGGTCAATCCTGTTATATGGGCAATCGGTTCCACACCTTCGGTGTTCACCTCTTTCAATTTGTCTATATAACCCAAAATCGCCCCCAGCTCCTTGGTCATCTTGTCTTTTTCTTTTTCGGCCAGCTTGATTCTCGCCAACCCAGCGATATGTTCCACTTCTTTTTTACCAATCATAATCCTAAAATAACATAAAATTTATCTTCGCGCCACATAGCACAAACATCCCGTTAACACTTTTATCATATGATAAAAGTGTTAACGGCCAGCTTTTTGTTCTACATACTGCCGCTATTGGGGTTAAGATTAAATTTGCTTCTCCAATGAAGTTCGTCCTCAATTTCCACGGCCTCCAAGTAGGTAACGCATTTTTCGATTTCATAAAATTTTCTAGCAATGGCCAATTCCTTATAACATTCAAAAGGATATGCCCAGACGCTCCTTTGAATCATAACAAAACCAAGCTCTTTCAATTTTTGAGAAAAAGCCAGTCTATTTTTGCTCTTGGAATTAGGGACGTCAAAAATTATTACCCTCCACTTACCATCCCATCTTTCTGGTTTAGGCAATTTCATCCGATCAAAATTTAATTTGTGAATTGCTTGCTCGCCCTTTCTTGTAATCCTTACGACCATATTGCCATCATCGTTTTTTAATATCTTTACATATCCTCGCCTATCCAAATAATTGATGGAAAAGTAAAATTTGCGCCGCTCTTCTTCGTTCCAGCGCCTTTTGAAATTTCTGATCAAGTTAAGACCGAAATATGGACTTGTGGCGGTCAAGACCGTCAGGCCAGTAATTGCCATGCCTTCCAAAATTTGAACGGCCAAAGATTTTTTCTTAACCCATCCCATAATAAAAGGGGGTAATAATTGTTAACACTTTTATCATATGATAAAAGTGTTAACAAGAGCAGGATTATTTCAACATATTCCGAAAATCATCCTCGGAAATGATTTTTATCCCGAGTTTTTTGGCTTTGTCGTACTTGAAACCGGATTCCTCGCCGGCAACTACATAATCGGTTTCTTTTCCCACGCTTGATGATACGTCTCCCCCGTTCTCGCGCACCATCTCTTCCGCCCGCTCGCGGGTAAGCGTATCTAATGAGCCGGTAAATACAAAAGTCAGCCCCTTTAATTTTGACGACTTCTCTGATGTTTCCTGCTTTAACGCGCGCACGCCGACTTTCTCAAATTTTTTAAGAAGTTTTTGATTGTAGCCGTTGCGGAACCATTCGTAAGTGCTTTTTGCCACCACGCCGCCGACATCTTTGATCTTTCTCAAATCTTCCTCCTCCGCCCTGCCGAGTTTTTCCAAAGTGCCGAAATTCCGCGCCAAATCCAGCGCCGTTTCCGAACCGACATGAGGGATGCCGAGAGCGAATATAAACCTGTCCAAAGGGATTTTTTTGCGGGATTGAACGGCATTGACCGCGTTCTCCGCCGATTTTTCAGCGAATCTTTCAAGGTTCAGCAAGTCCTCTTTTTTGAGAAGATAAAAATCGGCTGTGTCTTTGAGCAGGCCAGCGTCTATAAGCTGATCAAT
>CAYHMZ010000095.1:0-1827 GCA_964357835.1 uncultured Candidatus Saccharibacteria bacterium | reverse complement strand
CCGACAAGCTGTTTCAACTTTTTCAGCGCAAAAATCGCCGCCCGATATTCGGCTTCGTTATTGGTGGCCTCGCCGATATATTCTCCGTATCTCTTCTTTAATCCCCTGCCGGCCTCCTCAATTACCGCCCCTATCGCCGCCGGCCCCGGATTTCCCCGCGCCCCGCCATCAGTATGTATGATAAATTTACCCATGCTTATCCCGTTAGAAGTAGTAACAGCGGCATATAAGTCAGACTTACGGTCGCCGTATTACTTTTATTAAATATTAACTTTGATTTGTAAACCCGTTAGGGCTACTTCTAACGGGACTTATTCAGATATTCTATAACTTCCTCGGCGATTTTCAAAATTTCCGATTTGGTTTTCCTTTCCACCCCGCCGACGGTTCTGTGCCCGCCTCCTCCGTATTTGTTGAGCATTTCCCCTATATGAACCCTCGCCGGAATCTTTTTCCAGGGGTTTTTGCCAACGATTAAATGATAATACTTACCGTAAAATTCCAAGGTTGCGGCATAATCAATCTCTGGATAAAAATAGTAGCCAAAAAAATTAGATAATTGAGCCCCGGTTTTCGTGCCGTCTATAAATACGACCTTGTCGGTTAAGACGGATATCTTCCCGAAAACTTGCTCTGCCTCTTTGTTTTTCTTCTCAATTCTTCTAATTTCTTTTTTTACGATTGGAATTTGAACTGTTTTTGCAATCGGTTCGCAGGCAAGGGATTTGATTATTGCTTCAAAATACTTTGCCATAGCTCGGGCTTTAAAATTTATAGGATCCAGAGCTAGCGCCAACTTTATTGCCGGCTGCCTGCTTTCAATTGCTTCCTTCGCGGATTTATATGAAGCCGAATCAATAATAGTCGCCCACTTAATCAGGCCAGCAATAAATTTCGGCGGTTTGTAATTAAATTCTTTTTTGAGATGGCCGGCCATTAAGTCGCAGGCGGACTTCTTAATTAAGTCAAAGACGTGGTTTTTGTCGCCCTTAAATTTCTCACGCCACACTTTGCGCGCAAAAGAAGTAGGGTGATGATCAAACCACCAGCTGGCCTTAGGATGGTATAGAAAATCAATGATTATGAACGGCTCTCTGAACTTAAAATTCGCCCAATTTTTTTTGAGCGTCGGCGAATAATTTATCGGTGTGAATGAAATAATATCGTTTCCACGGCTTTTCAGAAAATCCAACATCACCGCCCCAGACGCCACGCCGTCAAAATCATTGTGGAAATAGAGGTGATAGTTCATGACTACTCGTAATATCCCAGCGCTTCCAGGCCGGGCAGTTTTTCACCGGCGAGAAATTCCAGCATGGCGCCGCCGCCGGTTGAAACAAAACCGTATTTATCAAGCAGGCCGAGCTTATCTATTGCGGTGATCGTATCGCCTCCGCCGACAATTGAATGGGGCACCGAGGCTACCGCTTGAGCAATGATCTTCGTCCCTTGGGCAAATTTTTCAGTTTCGGCAAGCCCCATAGGTCCATTCCAAATAACCATTTTAGATTTTTCAATAATCCCGGCAAATTTTTCAGCCGACTTGGAACCAATGTCCAAAATCAGTTCATTATTCTCAATGTCGCCAAGAGGCCTGATTTGCGCCTTTCCCTTCCCCGTTTTGTTGTCTGCAACCATGATATCTGTCGGCAAAATTATTTTATCATCTTGCGACGACAATAAATTGTGAGAAGCTGAATTATCGGCGACGGAAGAACCTATTTTTATGCCCCGGGATCGGAAAAAACTGTTGGCAATCGCTCCGCCAATCAGAATTTTCTCGGCCTTGTCCAGAAAATTTTTGATAACCGGCAGTTTGGTTGAAAT
>CAYHMZ010000094.1:0-1841 GCA_964357835.1 uncultured Candidatus Saccharibacteria bacterium | reverse complement strand
ATAAATCTCGCGCCGATACAGGTTGTTGACCGCTGGCTGTTAAATGTTGAAAATAATGACTACGATTTTTTGGCAAAAGTTACCAACCCAAATACCGATTACGGTTCTCCCGATGTTGAGTACGAAATCTCTTTTTTCAATACGAGCGGGACGAAGATCTCTCAAAAGACCGGCAGTTTTTATATCCTCCCCGGGCAGACGAAATACATAATTGATTCGCCGCTAAAATTTCAGGAGCGAATCAGCCGCGCCGACTTCTCCATTAAAAGCGTGGATTGGCAGAAACTTAGCTCCTTGGCGATGACGGGCGTGAGCCTGGTCGTTAGAAACTCTTCTTATAACTCGATTTTACAATCGGGCATTTTTGCCAAGGTCGGGGGCGATGTTCTGAATAATTCCGATTTTGATTTGAACAAAGTCAATGTTTCGGTAGTTTTGTTTGATTTGGAGAATAATCCATTGGCAATTGGCCGAACTGAAATTAATACTTTTTTGGCCAAGACGAGCCGGGGCTTTGAGATAACATGGTTTGTGCCTTTTGTCGGTGATGTGGTTCGCGTTGATGCTGAAGCTAATACCGATATTTTTGAAAATTCCAACTTTTTGCGGCAGTACGGCGGTCAGGAGAGGTTCAAGCAGATGTATTAACTAGTGGGTAGTGGGTAGTAAGTAGTGAGTAGAAAGAGTAGTGGGTAGAAAAAAGACGCCCGAGGCGTCTTTTGAGTTTATATCAATTTCGGCTGTGTAGTTTTATGCTCTGCACGATGCCCAAGCCCAGCATCAGCGTCGTCAAATGACTCCCGCCGTAACTTAGAAACGAGAAGGGGATACCGGTGATGGGCAGCAATCCCAAGTTCATACCTGCGTTGATAAAAATGTGGGTGAAGACTATAACCATAAAGCCAAGCGAAAAAAGCTTGGCGAAATTATTATCCGTTCTCGCCGCAATGGAGCCGACACGGAACATAAGCGCAAAGAGCAGAGAAAACAAAACTATTACTCCCGCGAAACCGAACTTTCTCGCAAAAGCGGAGAAGGCAAAATCGTTATACGGTTCCGGCACGAGCACCGGAGAAGAAGCCCTCTGCTTATCAAAGACAATTCCTGTCAGCCGGCCGGAGCCGAATGTTATTCTTGATTGCAGAGTATTGTAACCGCTCCCGCGCGGGTCAAGGTAGGGATTGATAAACGAAATGATGCGGTTTTTTTGATACGGCTTGAGCGCAAAAAACCAGGCAAGAGAGCTAAGCACCATGCCTGCCATCAAAATAATCAGCAGGTGTTTGCGTTTGATGCCGGCCAAAAGAAGCATAGACACCCAGAGAATTGCAAATACGATAGTTGACCCCAGGTCCGGCTGCAACAGTGTCAAGGCCGCGGGGAGGAGGACATAAACACCGGATGCCAAAATATGGGGGGCGCGGTAAATTTCTACGTGCTTTTGGGAAAAATATTTCGCAAGCAATATGAGCACCGCCAGCTTGGCAAGCTCCGACGGTTCCAATGTGAAGTTTTTAAAAATTATCCAGGAACTTACGCCTCTTATCTCTTTTGATGCCAGGGCGAGAGAGAGCAAGACGATCGTTATCAGGTATATGGCAATTGAGGCGGAGGTGAAGTTTTTAAAAATACGGTAATCAAAAAATGAAACGGCGATCATAATCACTATGCCGATTATCAGGAAAATTATTTGCCGCTGAACGAAGTCGGAAGATTTCGCCCCGATACCCCAGAAAGTGGCAACGCCCAAAACAACAATGGCCACGACGATCGCGAGCAGTATCCAGTCAAATTTTTTGAAAAAAGAGGGGAGAGGCATAGCAGGATTTTATAACAGATTT
>CAYHMZ010000093.1:0-1862 GCA_964357835.1 uncultured Candidatus Saccharibacteria bacterium | reverse complement strand
AAGCCGAATATCGGGCGGCGATTTTTGCGCTGAAAAAGTTGAAACAGCTTGTCGGCAAAAAAGCGGCAGGAGAAGCAGAAGTTGAGTTTCATGTTGACAGCGAACTACTTGAGCGTCAGCTCAACGGCCACTACAAAATTATGGGTAGAAAGTTGCGGGAATTATTTTTGGAACTCTGGAATCTCAAAGTTGATTTCGGAGAAGTCGTTTTCAAACACTTATTGCGCGAAAAAAACAAAGAAGCAGATAAGTTGGTCAACGCGGTACTGGATAAAGAGCTGAACAAGCTACTCTAAAGTTTGGTAAATACCACCCCATATCACCACTTGCAACCCCAGCGAGGTTGCTGCGTTCCGTCAAAATTGTGGATTCTGGTTTTGTTGAAAAGAAATATTATAACAAAACCAGACCGTGCAATCACACAATTTTGACGGTGCTATGGGGCGGTATTTACCAAACTTTCTTTTGCTCTTACTTCACAATCCATAGTTTGATATAATTTTTGTTGCTTGGGCAACGGCTGGCAAGTGGAGGCTCTTCGAAAGAAGGCGGGTTCGATCCCCGGAGCCGGGCTCAGGAATTAGGCTCACTAGAGCTCTATATGGAAAAGCTATCAAAAAATAAAAAGTCTGCTGAGTTACTGAATGAACGGTTACGCGAACTTAAAGTAGCCCAAGAGGCCCTGGAACAGGTAAAAGCTGCCCTATTTGAAGAGTTGGGACAATATTATGAAGGCGATAACTGTAAAAGTGAAAAAAATCTTCACCGCCAAGAGAGCTTTAAAGTTTTGCGGGCGCTCTATGATTTTATCCATCAATTTCATGATAAATTGCCAGACATCATTCCTCTCAATGGGTCCCGGAAGGTAGAATCTCGATCCAGCACCGATATCAATGTAAAAATTAGAGACGAAGTAGCTAAAATCCCGATATCCCGCGGGGGAGGATCTTTTCAATATTACTTACCACGCAGTAATGAGTTGTATGATTTTAATCTAGATCTTTTAGATTATTTAGATCCAGAAGAAGTTAAACAGTTTGATCCTGAAAGTAAATCATTTATAGGTTTTGAAGCCGTAAGAAAAAATGAGTTTTTCGGTGGCCTATCAATTAATATATCCGTACTAGAGGATTTTCCAACTGATATAAAATCAACATTTGGCCAGACAGATATGGGCAAAATCGGGGCTTATAAGATAGAAAATTTTATTGATGAGGTAAAAAAGAGATCTTCCAATCCCGGATTATTAAAGGGTCTTGAAGAATTCGAACAATTAATTAAGCAAATACGCAAGGAGTATCATGGTCGTCACCTAGAACTACAAAGGGTTTATGTTAGTCAAATCAAAACACGCATTCGGAATTTAAAAGATAGGGTTTTTGAACGCCAAATCAAAAGCTTTGCGCCAAAATATTATGAGTTATATGATGCATGGAAATATGAGCCAAATCAGAAATATAAACCCATAGAATGGCAAGAACTGAAAAGAAAGCACCCGAAAGGGTATAAGTTATATTTTATTCCGAATGGATGTCGACTTGTTATTGCTCCAGAGATACGACGATCTAGTTTCGGCGGCTTAAGAAATCCGAATTATCCCGACCTAACTAGAGCGGAAGAAGCCGATGACATTGATTGGTTACATAGCGTTAGTGGGATCGAGAACATGCCTGCGCGCTTCAGGTCGTCCTTGAATGACGCCTGGAGCGCCTTGTTGGTGCTTTCGCCGAACGAGCCGACATAGAGGTCCGGATGGGCCTGCTGCACTTCGGCGACGCGGGCGACGATGGGATCGACCTTACCCGCGGCGTCGTCGGAAGGCCCGCGGATCTCCATCGGCACGAGCGCCGAGTGCTTGTCGG
>CAYHMZ010000092.1:0-1884 GCA_964357835.1 uncultured Candidatus Saccharibacteria bacterium | reverse complement strand
GACTACTTCAGCAAGTCAATTGGAGCCGACCCCGAGATTTGAACTCGGAACCTTCGCTTTACAAAAGCGTTGCTCTACCGTTGAGCTAGGTCGGCAGATTTTTCCAATCTTGCTGAAATTTTATCCAGTTTAATTTTCGTTTCTGCGTCCTCCGGATCAAGCTCAAGCGCTTTTTTGAAAGATTCAAACGCGTCTCCGCTATCCCCCGTTTTCAAATATATCTGGCCGAGTTTCTTATATAACCCCGCGTCCTTTGGGTTTTTGGCAATTTCTATGATCAATCTCTGCTCCTCTTCTTTTAAATCTTTCTTCACATCGTTAATCTGAATTGGCTTGCTAACTTCCTTCTCTGCCTCGGCCCCCGTTTCCTTGCTCAAAGTTTCCTCCCGGCGGGCGTTTGATTTGCGAACCTTATGAACAAGCTGGCTCATAAAGGTATCTATTCTCAAGGAAATGAGGCGCAATCTCCGAAGCAATTTTTCAAATTCCGCGAGGACGGCGGCGGCGTATCCCTGAAGTTTTTCCATTTTCAGGTGTTGCGCTCCTTCCGGGAAAAACTCCGCCCAAAAACTTTCCTGGGCAACATCCGAATTGTCAATAATTCCGGGGGCAAGCTTCTTAAGATAAACGAACTTGCGCGCCGCAAGCCAAAAAATAGCCGCGATTGAAATTAAGAAGATGGCTAATGGCAAAATAATGAACATATCTATATCTGAAATCTGATAAATTTTCCGACCTTAATGTTTTCGCCAAGCTTTGCAATATATTGAGCGACTAATTCGCCGATGGTAATATCTTCGTCTTTTATATAGGGCTGTTTGAGCAATTCTTCGGCATCTTTGGGATCCATCGCGGCGATGTGCATAACAATCTCATGGGACAATTCCTTAAACAAGGGGTTTCTGGCGACGAAGTCGGTTTCGCACAAAAGCTCAACCAAGGCGCCGACTTTCTTGGTCGCATGAATATAGGCGTCAATCACGCCCTCCTGCGTCTCGCGAGTCGCCTTTTTCCGGGCAAGAGCAGCACCGTGCGTTTTTAAAACCTCTATCGCCCGCGCTCTATCGCCTCCTGCTTCTTCAAGCGCTTCTCTAATCTCCTTAAAGGAAAGACCCGTGGTGTCGCGTAATTCTTTTATTAATTCTATGTCGGACATTGCTAGTCACTAGCCACTAGCCATTGGCCACCCCGCCAAGGCGGGGTTGCTAGGCACTAGTCGCTAGGCACTTTTACTCCTGCTTTAATCGCTTCCAGTATCAGCTCAACGGATTTTTTTGAATTATCGTTTGCCGGAATTGGAATGTCTATTTGTTTGGGGTCGCTGTCGGTATTTACGATTCCCGCCACCTTCACTCCGGTTCTCTCTGCTTCGTGGACGGGCAACTGACTCTCTTTCAGCGATGAAACGAATAAAATATCCGGAATTTTTACCAGCTTGCGAATACCGTCAAATCTCTGTTTTAAAGCTGCTATCTCGCGTTCTTTGAGTATTTTTTCTTTCTTTGTATATTTATCAAACCCGCCCCCGGCTTGTTCTTTTTCAAGGTCTTCCAAATACTTTACCCGCGCAATGATCGTCTTGAAATTGGTCAAGGTGCCGCCCAGCCAGCGATTGATCACATAGGGCATACCCAGAGCCTCGGCAACGGCCTTAACTCCATCGGCAGATTGTTTTGTCAGGCCGACAAATAAAATTACCTTGCCTTCGGCAATCGCTTTTTTCAGGAAATCCACCGCCTTCAATATCCCTTCTCTGGTCTTGACCAGATCCAGAATATATATGCTGTCTTTCAGCGTATAAACGAAGGGCTTCATGCCGGGATGAAAAATGGTCTTTTTGCGACCAAAATGCATCCCCGCTTTCACCATATCGTCATAGGCGGG
>CAYHMZ010000091.1:0-1895 GCA_964357835.1 uncultured Candidatus Saccharibacteria bacterium | reverse complement strand
GCATGAATCTCAACAAAGTATTCCTGATCGGAAGGCTGGCCGCGGACCCGGAATCACGGATGACTCCCGGCGGACAGATGGTCACCACAGTAAGGATCGCCACCAACCGCGTGTGGAACAACAGGTCAACCGGCGAAAAGCAGGAGCAAGTTGAATTCCACACCGTCATCGCGTGGAGAAATCTCGCCGAGATTGTTTCCAAATACCTGCGCAAGGGCCAACTGGCTTTTTTTGAGGGACGCCTGCAAACGCGTTCATGGCAGGGTCAAGACGGCATAAAAAGATACAGGACGGAAATAGTGGCCGAGAATATGCAGTTGGGGCCTAAGGCGGCCGGCACGAGTGTACCGGCTGGAGCGGCTGCACAAGACCAGCCCCAACCGGACCAAACCCGCTCAAGCCAAACGCAACCGGAAGTTAAGGAAGAAGAAATCCCGGTTATCAATGAGGACGCGCCGGTTTCCAGCGACCCGATTATCGCCGACGACGAAATAGAAGAAAAAGAAATAGACCTTAAAGATATACCATTTTAAGCATTTGTCTGCACGCAGCGTAGCGAGTACAGTTACAAATGCTTAACCGAGCACATAAAGCGTTATGTGCTCGGTGCTGAATTTTCTAACAACTCAGCGTCGCAAGCAGACTTGCTGGCTTCGTTGAGAAAATTCGCATGCCTTGTATTTGTTGCCAGGAAAAAATAAATCACGTTGATTATAAAAAAACGGATATTCTCCGCAAATTTGTGTCGGGCCAGTTTAAAGTTTCCTCCTCGGCCCGGACTGGCTTGTGCCAGAAGCACCAGCGAATGGTTTCCAACGCTGTAAAATTAGCACGCTACATGGCTCTGATGCCGTATACCAAGGGGCAGACAATAAAGAAATAACAAGCCCAATCAAAAACCGCCGAGAGGCGGTTTTTGTAATAGTTTATGCCTCTTGGGCCGAGGCGGCTTTTCTGATTAAAGAGAGGATTTCTTTTTCCAGTTTGGGATTTTCTTTGAGGAACTGGCGGGCACCCTCCATGCCTTGACCGAGTTTCTGCTCGCCGAAATTATACCAACTGCCAGATTTGGCGACCACGCCCAGCGTTACTCCTGTATTCACAAGATCGGCTAATCTTGAAATGCCCTCATTGTAAATGATGTCAAACTCGGCCGTACGGAATGGCGGGGCAACTTTGTTTTTTTCAACTTTCGCCTTGTGACGATTGCCGATTATTTTTTCGCCTGATTGAATTTGGGCCGAACGGCTAACCCTGACTATCACTGAAGCATAAAAATTCAACGCCAAACCGCCGGGCTTAGTTTCCGGATTACCAAACATTACCCCGATTTTTTGCCGGATTTGATTGATGAACAATACAGTGGTGTTTGTTTTTGATATAATGGCAGTTAATTTCCTGCAGGCATGAGACATCATCCGCGCCTGTAAGCCCATGTGTTGCTGGTCCATTTCGCCTTCAATCTCGGCACGCGGGGTTAGGGCGGCGACAGAATCAACAACGACTAAATCAACCCCTCCCGACCTGACTAGCGTCTCAACTATTTCTAATCCCTGCTCTCCGGTATCAGGTTGGGATATTAATAAATCGTTTATCTTAACGCCGATCTTTTTTGCATATTCCGGGTCCAGTGCGTGTTCGGCGTCAACATAGGCGGCAACTCCGCCTGCTTTTTGAACTTCGGCAACTAAATGTAGCGCCAGAGTCGTCTTGCCGGAACTTTCCTGTCCATAGACCTCAACTATTCTTCCACGCGGCATCCCCCCGACCCCCAGAGCCAAATCCAATGAAATAGAACCGGTAGAAATGGCATCAACATCAACTCTGGGAGAATCTCCCAGTCGCATAATTGAACCCTCGCCGTATTTCTGCCGGATTTCCTTCACCGCCAAATC
>CAYHMZ010000090.1:0-1969 GCA_964357835.1 uncultured Candidatus Saccharibacteria bacterium | reverse complement strand
TCAAAGCCAGCAAAATAGCCGTTGTTCCAGCGACGGAAACAAAAACCAGCCAGTGGTAAAACTTATGCCCTGGGTACTGATGCCACTTGGCGTACAAAACACTTTTTTCCAATAACTTTTCGTGTATTTGCTTTATTTCCCTCACCTCCTTTCCTTTATTTATACTAACACTTTCAGGAAGTGCCGCAAGTCAAAAATGAATGCTCTTGGCCTTGATTAGAAGTGTAAATATTTGACGAGGTTATTTTTCCTATCACATCATATCGCAGGTTCAATTATAATTCTGTGATAACTTGCTTATATTATGGGCTGTGTGATATTATAGAGGTATCGCGGGGTGGAGAAGTGGTTATCTCGTTGGGCTCATAACCCAAAGATCGTTGGTTCAACTCCAACCTCGCAAGCAAATAAATTTGCTTGCTCTTGGCACACTCGCTTCGCTCATGTGCCGGCGGGTGGAGTTGAACCACCGTCCAGAGCTTATGAGTCTCTTGTTCTAACCGTTGAACTACGCCGGCATCCTGCATTGAAATAAATAATAATCTATTTCAGCAAAATCTTCAAATTGTTTGACATTTCCGGAAATTCGGCTATACTATTGCTACAATTCTTTTACAAAAGGGGAACACAATGCAGAATTTACTCAAGCATGTTCTTGTAATTCCTGACGGCAACGGCCGCTGGGCGACCCAGCGCAGCCTGCCTCGCTACGAAGGGCATATTAAGGGAGTGGAAAGATTTCGGGAAATCAGCAAAGTTGCCCGCGAGATGGGCATCTCTTTCGCTTTCTGGGCCGCCTCGGGGGCCAATTTGAGAGGACGCAACCATATAGAGGTTTTGAATCTCGTCTTACTTTTACAGCAAGAGCTGGAGCGGCAGGACACCTTATCCTGTCTTTTGGAAAACCGAATCAGATTCAGAGTCCTGGGAGATTGGCATAAAATTTTGTACCCCAGTCACTTCCCGCGCTTGGGTCATCTTTTGCATTTGATCCATTTTCTTCAGGAACAAACGCGCAAATTTGACCAAAATCACCTAACCATTCTCTTCGGTTATAGTGGAGAGGACGAGTTAATGTGGGCCGTAAGGGAAGATCGCAAACGCCGCCCGAAACATTTTGACGAAAGAACATTTAAAAGAGGGTTTTGGACAAGCGGTTTGCCCTTGGTTGATTTGATAATCAGGACGGGCGCTGAAAGGCCAAACCAGACCCACACCAGCGACGGAATTTTTAATCCGTGGTTTACGCCCGAATCGCAAATCTTTATTTCAACCACGCTCTGGCCGGACTTTACGGAAAAGGAATTTCGTGAGTTCGTTGTCGATTATTCAAAAACTCCCCGCCGACTAGGAGCTTGAAAAACGATCCTGCCAGAGCGGGGTTTTTATTTTGTAAGATATCCACTCACGTGTTTTCTCCATTCGTAGTATGATTATTAGTAAGTAATGAACAAGCGTCCGCTTGATTTTGCCGGGTGTTACGCACATCGTAAGATTATCGGATTACTTGCGTATACGCATGAGTAAAAAGGTTTGGGTTTGGATAATAGTCATTTTGGTCGCCGTTTTAGTGATATGGAAATTGCCAAGCTTGTTTGGCAAAAACTTGGAAGGATTAAGTTTGACAAGTCCTACGCCCAGCTCGACTTTGAGTCCGAGTCCCGTGCCAGGCAAAAAAACCGTTCCGGCCGCTAGTCAGACCTACGATCAAGTTCTCGCGACGTATGCCGACAGAAGAATTCAATTCAACGAAAAATGTCAAAGCATCCCCAGCCAGATGGTTTTAAAGAAAGGAACGAAAATCCTGCTTGATAATCGTTCCAAATATATCCAGACGATAAATTTGGACGGCACAAAAGTTGTTCTGCCCGTCTATAGTTGGCAAATCGTTACCATCACGACGAAAAATCAGCTGCCGTATAGTTTCGGTATTGACTGCAAGTCAGAGGGCGGTACCACGGAAAACGGC
>CAYHMZ010000089.1:0-1987 GCA_964357835.1 uncultured Candidatus Saccharibacteria bacterium | reverse complement strand
ACGGAGGAGTGGCCAAGCAGGGCTTGCACCGAACGGATATCCGCGCCGTTCCGCAAAAGGTCCGTGGCGAAAGAGTGGCGGAGCGAATGCGGCGTAACTTTTTTGCCGACGATGCCGGCGGCAATGGCATATTTTTTTATAACCCTCTGAACGCTACGAGGTGTAAGGCGGAGATTTTCTCCGCCGGAGGCGGATCCGCCCTTGGCGGAAAAATGCTCGCCGCGCGGCACGCGGATAAACAACGCCTCGTCCGCATCGCGGCGCTTTTCCAGAAAGCTTGCAATCGCTGTTTTTGCCCGCTCTGATAAAAAAACCAGACGTATCTTGCTTCCTTTTCCTCTGACCGAGAACTCTCCCCTCTTCAAATCAATATCGTCCTGATCCAGAGAGCAAAGTTCCGATACGCGCAGACCGGTTGAAAAAAGAGTTTCTAATATCGCCCGGCCGCGAAGACTGCTTAAAGACGCCCCTTGCGGAGCTCGTAAAAACCTTTCCAGCTCCGACGGTTCCAGAAAAACAACCTCCCGTTCTTCTTGCTTGCCCAGCTCAATTTTCTCGGCAGGCACGACTCTTATGTCGCGCTTGGCGAGATATTTAAGAAAAGAGCGCAGGGCTATGACATGGTAATTTTGGGTAACTTTTTTCAGAGGTTTCCCCCGCTCGTCCGTCGTCCTATTAAGCGTGAGGCGGTATTTGCGGACGGCTTCTTCTGTAATGTCTCTCGGATTTTCAACTTTGGCGAAACTGATAAAGCGGGTCAGATAGTGATTATAATTCTCAATCGTTTTAGGCGAGCGGTTTTTTTCTATCTCCAGATATTCCAAAAATTGTGATTTGAGATCTTTTATGGTCATCGGTTACATTATACCACCGGCACCATATTTTGCGACATGACCAGGTGGTTTGGCGGAATTTTGGCAAAATTAAAAGACCGGACCCCTTGAGGGAGAGAGGATCCGGTCGGGATCGGGAGGCCACAGAACGTGGTTCCGAGAAGCTTTGGGATACTGCGGGTCGTGCGTACGGCATCGGCTGGCTGTCCCTCATTGCCAGCGAGCGTACAAAGGCGATCCATGTGGCGCGCACCCCTTTGTGCCGCGCCAGCAAGGTGCTCTTGGGCGGGAATCATTCTTCGCCGCCATTAATATCTTAGTACAGCCGGCAAAAATTGCAAGGTTGCGCCGTTTTGTGTTATCATAAGTTCAATGCTAAATCCCAAACAAAAACAAAAGGTTGTAACGCAACACGCCACGCATGAGGGCGACACCGGTTCGTCTGAAGTCCAAATCGCTTTATTTACCGAGGAAATTGAGGCCTTGGCCAAGCACCTCAAGAAGCATTCAAAGGATAACAGTTCCCGCACCGGCCTTTTGAAAATGGTTGCCAAGCGCAAACGGCTTTTGGATTATCTCAAGAAAGAAGCCCCGGCGAGATACAACAAAATAGTCAAGGAGCTGGAACTCAAAAAATAGATGGCCGAAATCAAAAAAACGAAGACGGGGGGTATCGGTTCGGAACATCAGCGGGTGGGGGTTTTCGTTGACGCCCAGAATTTGTACCATTCGGCCAAGAACCTCTATCACGCTAAGGTTAATTTCAAAAAAGTGCTTGAGACCGCAGTTGGTAAGAGACGCTTGATACGCGCTTTCATTTATGTCATCAGAACCGAAACGGGCGAAGAAAAAGCGTTTGTTGAGGCGCTTGAAAAAGGCGGGTTTGAAATAAAAGAAAAGGACCTGCAGATTTTCCCCGGCGGGATGAAAAAAGCCGATTGGGACGTCGGCTTGGCAATGGACGCGGTAATTCTGTCCGACAAAATTGATGTCGCAATTATAATGAGCGGGGATGGCGATTTTATCCCTTTGGTTGAATATCTGCGCATTTCAGAAGGGCTAAAAGTAGAAGTGGTGTCTTTCGGCCGCTCAACCTCGGCTAAACTCAAAGAGGCCGTGGATGTATTTACCGACCTTGGGGACGACCCAAAGAA
>CAYHMZ010000088.1:0-2016 GCA_964357835.1 uncultured Candidatus Saccharibacteria bacterium | reverse complement strand
CGCGCCGCCCGGGCATAACCGACTTTCAAACGGCGTTGGAGTAAAGACGCCGACGCTTTGCCCGCCTGCGCCACTACTTCCTTGGCGTCAAAGAACAGCGAGTCACCCATGGAGTCATCGCCTCCAAACGATGAGCCCTCCGAAACATTTTCATCAATCTCTAACTTTAACTTATTCGGCTCTCCGCTTGTTTCTCCCTCTTCCTCAAGCTGTTCCGTTTGTTGTTTCATAAACCTAACTACGTCCTTAACTTCCTTTTCGGTAACGAACGCGCCCTGCAATCGGCGGGGCTTTGAAGTGTCGCCGGCCTGATACAGCATATCGCCGCTGCCCAGAAGTTTTTCGGCTCCGGACATATCAAGAATCGTTCTTGAATCAACCTGCGAAGCGACCTGAAACGCCATGCGGGTGGTAATATTCGCTTTAATCAGTCCCGTTATGACCTCAACGGACGGACGCTGAGTGGAAACAATAAGGTGAATACCGACGGCCCGCGCCATCTGGGCAAGCCGCACAATTGCCGCTTCAACATCTCGGCCGTGCGCGGCCATCAAGTCGGCCAATTCATCTATCACAATAACGATAAACGGCATAGCCTCCTTTTGCGCGGTTGCCTGTTTTGCATTATATGAAAATATGTCCCGCGAGGCCGATTCGGATAATCTCTCGTAGCGTTTTTCCATTTCTCTAACCGACCAGCGCAAAGCATTGACGACTTTCTTGGTATCAACGATAACGGGAGTGATTAAATGCGGGATACCATTATACAAGGAAAGCTCAACTCTCTTGGGGTCAACCATAATCAGCTTCAATGCGTTGGGAGAGTGACGGTAAAGCAGAGAGAGTAAAATTGCATTAATGGCGACGGACTTGCCGGTTCCGGTCGCTCCAGCTATTAGCAAGTGCGGCATTTTTTCCAAGCCGGAATAAACGGGGAATCCCGCCACGTCCCGGCCCAAGACCAGCGGAAGGAAATATTTGCTTTTCTTAAATTCCTCCGCTTCAAAAAGATCGCGTAGGCCGACAATCGCCGACTTCTTGTTAGGAACTTCAATGCCGACTAACGGCTTGCCGGGAATTGGCGCCTCAATTCTAATCGGATGAGCTGCTAGAGCCAAAGATAAATCATTAGATAAGGTGGTAATTTTGGAAAGCTTCACGCCCATGGCCGGGCGCAAGGTGAATTGGGTTACGGTCGGCCCGATTGAGACCTCTCCCATTTCAACGTCAATGCCGAAATTGCCAAGCGTTCTTTTAATGATTGCCACATTGGCGTTTATATCGCCGGAACGCGGCTGGTCTTTGTCCGAGTGCAGAATTTCAATCGGCGGCAAAACCCATTTACCGGATTTTGATGCTTTAATCACAAATTCTTTGTCCTCGTCCGTCTTAGCTGCCGCTATTACCTGGCGTCTATTTCCTGCCGCTTGCCGTTTCTGCTGGGCTTCTTCCGCCCTCTGCGCTTCCGCGGTTATAATTTGGGCGCCGCGTTTTATAACCACGTTGTCTTTCAATTCTTCCTCCTCTCCCGTCTCTTCTCCTTCTTCACCGCCGCGCCAAAACAACTTATGAACCGGAATATTCAAGGCGATAAGCACCGAAACAAAAAGCAGAATGACCAGTACTATAAAGGAAGAGGTGAATCCCACAGCTTTGAACAACGGGAGACCGAGGGCTAAGCCAAGATAGCCGCCCTGATGCACCCGAGTTGTGAAATCACCTTTGCCTAAAATATTAAAAATTGCCAAAAAGCCCAGAATAAAAAGCAGGGTTCCGATGAGCGCGCTTGAGTAGATCTTGCGCGAAATGGATTTAAAGAGGGCGACTGCCAGCATCAAGAGACCAACCGGTACCAAAAAAATCCCCCACCCGAAAAGTGATTTTGAAACGACGGCGAATAATTCGCCGGCCCCACCCGCTTTATCAAAAAAGGCCAGCGTGCTTAAAACCGCCAGCCCCAGAGCTACAACTCCCCAGATGCCGTTTTTCGTTTCCTGCGACAATCCCAAAACCGGC
>CAYHMZ010000087.1:0-2109 GCA_964357835.1 uncultured Candidatus Saccharibacteria bacterium | reverse complement strand
TTTTCCGCCAGAGGCGGATCCGCCTCCGGCGGAGACGGCCTTGCGGTAGGCGACAAGATAAAGTTTTTTGCCACAGGGGTCAATGCCGAGGCGATAGAAGTCGGCCACTTTATGCCGGAGTTAAAAAAATACGCCAAGCTTTCCGCCGGCGGCATCGGTTATATTGCTACCGGTTTGAAAAATCCGGGCCAGGTCCGCGTCGGGGATACGGTTTTTAAAATTTCTGAAGGCGAACCGGCCGGGCCGCTACCCGGCTATAAGGAACCAAAGCCGGTAGTATTTGCCAGCTTTTATCCAGAAAGCAGCGACAATTATAACGTGCTGAAAGATGCGCTTGGCAAGTTGAAGCTTACAGATGCTTCTTTGTCTTATGAACCGGAAACCTCCACGGGATTGGGCCGAGGGTTCCGCTTAGGATTTTTGGGAATGCTGCACGTTGAGATAGTGAGCGAACGTTTGAAACGTGAGTTTGGCCTTTCGCTGATCATTTCCACTCCGTCGGTTGAATATCGCGTAACTCAAAAAAACGGCGACATTTCAGCTGTCAGATCGGCGGCGGCCCTGCCCGACCCGTCTTTTCTGGAAAAAATAGAAGAACCGACGGTTGAACTTGAAATTCTAACCCCCGAAAATTATATGGGCCAGCTGTTGAAGCTGATGGCGGGATACAGAAGCGAATATGAAACAACGGAGTATATAACAAAGGAACTTGTGATTTTGAAATACCGCGTGCCGTTAGCCGAAATTATCACCGATTTTTACGACCGGCTGAAGAGCATCAGTTCCGGTTATGCATCTATGAGTTATGAATCTTCGGATTATCAGACATCTGATCTGGTGCGGCTGGACATTCTTGTTGCTGGTGATCCGGTGGAACCGTTTTCCAAAATTATACCGCGCGCCTTAGCGTATCAAGAGGGGAGAAGAACGGTGGAAAAATTAAAAAAAGTAATTCCGCAGCAGTGGTTCGCGGTTTCATTGCAGGCGGCGATAGGCGGCAAAATCATCGCCCGCGAAACCATATCGGCGTTGCGCAAAGATGTTACCGGTTATCTTTATGGCGGCGATGTGACGAGAAAGAAAAAACTGCTTGAAAAGCAAAAGAAAGGAAAAAAGAAAATGAAAGAGCTGGGCAAGGTGAATATCCCGCAAAAGGTATTTTTGGAGATGCTGAAAAGATAGCTTGGACTCCGTAGTCATGGTAAAATCTAATAGAATCCAAGGAGGGGGATTATGAGGAAGGCGATCATGGAAATGATGGTGAGAAAGGCCACGGCTATGGAAATATATTTTATCGCCCGTTTGGATAACATATTTTTAATAAATTAAAACCTTATGCCGATAATTCTAAGGCAAAACGAGAATTTAGTAAAGATAGTGCGCAAGCACGTGATGTTTTTGTTGCCGGTGTTTTTTACTTGGCCGCTGCTGGTCGTAGCCCTGGT
This sequence comes from uncultured Candidatus Saccharibacteria bacterium, assembly GCA_964357835.1. Lineage (GTDB taxonomy): Bacteria > Patescibacteriota > Minisyncoccia > 2-02-FULL-40-12 > IGHO2-01-FULL-4-A > CAIUCV01. The sequence continues at coordinate 664 of CAYHMZ010000087.1, read as the reverse complement.
TTTGGTAAGATATCTGGCGCGTTTTAATTTCTTCGGGTACTGGCCGCCGGTTTTAGCTTTCGCGGTTCTGTTGGTCCTGCTGATTGTTCTATACAGATTTTTTATCTGGCGGATGGACGCCTTGATAATTACCGATCAAAGAGTTGTGGAGAATGAACAGCGCGGATTTTTCTCCAAAACCGTTACCGAGCTTTTGTATCGCGATATTTTGGAAATTTCCTATAGCAAAGAGGGAATGAACGCATCGCTTTATAATTACGGGGATATAAAAATTCGGACTGCCTCCGAAAACGAACTCGTGTTTGAAAAAATCCCCAACCCGGCCGAGGTGGTAGAGGTAATAAACAAAATCAGGCAAAATAATCAATTGCGGGCTTCGTCATAATATCTTCTCGGCCCGCTGCCCCTATGCTTAAAAGCGTTTTGCAATCAAGATGGTTCACTTTTGCGGCCGTGATCGTGATCGGATTTTTTTTGCTGTTGATCGTCAAGCTAAAGCCCTCGCTAGAAACGGTTAACCAGAAAGTGAATAATCTTGACCAGAAAATCGCTGAGGCCGAGAAAAGTCGTTTGGAATTGGAGAAACTGGGAGATTATTTGAAAAATGCCGCCTATCTTGAACAACAGGCGCGGCTGAAGCTTAATTACAAAAAACCGGGCGAGA
>CAYHMZ010000086.1:0-2193 GCA_964357835.1 uncultured Candidatus Saccharibacteria bacterium | reverse complement strand
ATGTATCTGGTCCTAAATTTCATCTGGACTCAGGTCAGAACCGAACTTAAAAGACGCATATTGGCGGTTGACGAGGCATGGGTATTGATGAAATATGAAGCGGGAGCGGCATTCTTATTCAACATAGCCAAACGCGCCCGCAAATACTTCTTGGGCCTTACCACGATCTCCCAAGACATCCCCGACTTTATGACCTCGCCTTTCGGAAAACCCATCGTTACCAACTCATCGCTCCAGTTACTCCTAAAGCAGTCACCGGCGTCAATTGAGCTGGTAAAAAGCACTTTCAATCTTACGGATGCCGAGAAGTTTTTTCTGATGGAATCTCGCGTCGGGCACGGCCTGTTTTTCGCCGGCACCAACCACGTCGCGCTGCGGGTCGTTGCCTCTTACGCTGAAGACCAGATAATAACTTCCGACCCGAGACAGATATTAGAAATAGAACAGGCCAAAAAAGAATTAGCGCAACAAGCAAGTTGAACCCGACACAAATACACTAATGGGCACGAATGTCACAAATTAAGAAATTCATTCGTGTAATTCGTGTGTGATTCGTGTATTGGTGTCGCTTGTATTTGACAACAGAACAACAATACCAATACGCCCTTGAAGAAGACAGAGCGCGTCAGCGGTTATTAGCAGAGGAGGATTTAGCGCGCCAGCAGAAAGAAACGCAAGCCAGAATGGGTTGGGGGATATTTTTGGCGGCCCTAGTCCTGTCTCTCATCGCTGACGTAGTTGAGTTTTTTACCGTAGGAACCATCGGCTGGTTTGTCGGCCTTATTATTGATTTGATATTACTTGCCATGCTAGGATTTTCCAAGGCGGGGCAAAAACAGTTCAAAAAATGGATATGGGGACCCTTGATAGAAAAAATCCCTATCCTGGCGACAATTCCTCTTTTTCGCGTTGGATTTCTGATTTGGGCTTTTGTTTCTTCCCGCAGTAAAAAACTTCAGGCGGTAGCCGGTGCGGCAACGGCCGGTCTTTCTAAAAAAGCGGTTTGACTTGGGGCTCTATGGCAAAAAAGGTCACAATTTTTCTTATATTTATTCTCGCCGCTCTGGCTATGTTTTTAGCCGGCTATTTGATCAGCAAAAAATCGCTGACTGGCGGCCAAAACCGGCAAGCATTAATAAATAATTCGTTGGTATCCCGTTTTGAGGAATCGCCGGAGAAACGTGTTCCGCCGGCAGGACTTTTCGCCCTTTCGCGAGACCGCGCCGCCTTCCCCGCACTTTCGGCAGATGGAAAGGAAATTTTTTACTATAACCCCGACAGCGGAGAGATAAGAACGGTGCTAACCAAAAATATGGCCGGCGGTTCAACATTGGCGGCAAAGATACAGCCGGGCGCCCGGCAGATAAACTGGGCTTCAAATAAAACTTTGGTCGCTACGTATTCCAATAACAGCATTTTTTACGACCTCAACTCCAATTCTTCCAAAAAACTGGATAGTAAAATAAAAAATCCCGTCCTTTCAAAGGCGGGCGACAAACTTGCTTACAACTATTTTGACGCGGAAACAGGGGAGGGGAATATCAGCATAGCCGACCCGTTGATGGAATCATTTAAGGTCGTTCTGCCCACTCGTTTTGAAAACTGGCAAATAGGTTGGGTAAATAACAATGTTCTGTTCCTTGTCAGGCGTCCAACTGCGGGAAATCCGACGTCTTCGCTTTTTACTCTGGATATTGGGACCAAGTCCATGCATAACATCCTTGATTCAAAAAACGATCTTGAGGTCGTTTGGTCGCCCAACGGCCAGAAGATAATTTACTCGTACGGCATCGACTCGGCTCAAGAAAATGATCTTTACTTTATGGATCTGGCTAATCGGAAGGAGATAGGATTGAATACCGCCCTCAACGCTTCCAAGTGCGCGTGGAGCATAGACAATGAGGCAATATACTGCGCGGCAAAGAATTCGTTCATTACGATTGGCACTTCCGCGGCCCAGCCGGCCGCCGAAGATATTCCGACTTTGCCCAAAGAAATTACGAGCAGCGCCGCCACGGCCACGAGCTTACTCCTCACCAGCTCCGAGGACTATCTCGTCTTCAGAAACTCCCAAAACGGAAAATTATACGGACTATCACTAAACCAATAAAAACGGTGATTTTAGGACTAAAATTTTAGCCCGTGTTGGCTCTTAGACTTATCAATTTCAACCTTCTTCGCTTGTTTATAGTA
>CAYHMZ010000085.1:0-2221 GCA_964357835.1 uncultured Candidatus Saccharibacteria bacterium | reverse complement strand
TATAATTTCCCGCAAGACCGGATTACAGACCACCGGGTCAAAAAAAGCTGGAGCAACATAGAGAAGATACTTAATGGCGACCTCGAGCCAATAATAAAAGAATTATCCAAGCCCCAAACCCCAATGTCCAATACCCAATAAAACCCCGAATCCCAAGCTCTAAAGAATTTTCTGGCTATTTGGGAATTGAGTCATTTATTGGTCATTGGAATTTGGTCATTGGGATTTTAATAGTAATGCCTCAACCGCTCTTGCTTGCCACAATCAAAGATGAGCCCGAAAAGGTATCGCGCGGGATGTTGCCATCCGGGCCGGTTTTTGATTTTGGCCCCGGCTGGGGGTTTTACGTCAAAAAGTGGTTAAAAAAATACTTCTTGAAAATTTTCGTGCCCGTAATGATAATCATCGTTGCAATCGGGGTTTTCACCGCTCGCAAGGGCGCAGAAAATGAAAAAAGGCCGGCAGAAAAAGAAATAATGACTGTGGTTATCGTCCGCGGTGACAGCCGCGCTCTCCTGGCAAGAAAAGCGCTCGTGGAATATTTAAAAGAAAATCCGGAAGAATCTCTAAGCAACGGCCAAAAATTGTTTATAGAAGAATTCCTCCGGCGGAAAATAAGCAACCCAAAACTAGTAATCGGCGAAGTTGCAGAATTCGCCGTTGAAGACATAGAATCGGCGATCGCCCAAACTAAAGAGCTTTCTCAATTCCAGCTTCAAAAATGGGAAGAATACACCAAGAAGATTAGGTTTTAGAGCACAAAAATAACGCAAAAAAACCGGCATCTTGTACCGGGTTATATTACTGACCGAGTTTAAGGGTCAACGACGAAACCTCGAATTATTTATGAGGTTTACCGCCATTAAGGACCGTCTGGTTAACAAACGATTTCGAAGTAGTAGAGTTTGGCTTACTCGCATTTGTCAAAAATAAAGTTAGATGCTAAAAATAATCAAGCACGTTAAAAAGAGGGGGCAAAATGAAAATACTTTTTGTTTATCCTAAATTTCCGGACACATTCTGGAGTTTTAAGCATGTACTGCACTTTTCGGATTATAAATCTGGCTATCCTCCTTTAGGGGTCTTGACGGTTGCGGCCATGCTTCCCAAAAAATGGGAGAAAAAATTAATAGACCTGAATTTTGAAGAATTAAAAGATGAAGATATATTATGGGCTGACTACGTTTTTATCAGCGCGATGATCGCCCAAAAAGTTTCGACTTTGGAAGTGGTAAAACGTTGCCGATGCTTAGGTGCGAAAATTGTTGCCGGAGGACCGCTTTTTGACAGTTCGTTAGAAGGCCTCACCGATGTTAGCCATATAATACTCGGCGAAGCCGAAATGACTTTATACCTCTTTCTGGAAGACCTGGAAAAAGGAACGCTCAAAAAAAATTATGTTTCCGATGTCTTACCTTCGCTGGCAGACACGCCGGTCCCAGAATGGTCCTTGATAAACATGAACAATTACGCCACGATGCCGATTCAAATTTCGCGCGGTTGTCCATTTGATTGCGAATTCTGCGACATCGTTGCCAGAAACGGAAGGGTGCCGCGGCTCAAAACCCAAAGCCAAATGCTGAACGAGCTGCAAGCTCTTTATGATTACGGCTGGCAGGGCGGGGTCTTTATTGTTGATGATAATTTTATCGGCAATAAAAAAGTTATCAAAACCGACCTGTTGCCCGCATTGATAAATTGGCAGAGAGGACATAATTTCCCCTTTAAGTTTTTGACGGAAGCGAGTATAAATCTGGCTGATGATAAAAAACTGCTTGAATTAATGGCTGAAGCGAACTTCCATAAAGTATTTGTGGGGATTGAAACGGTGAATCCAGCAAGTCTGGAAGAATGCAATAAAATCCATAATACAAAAAGGGATCTATCTAGGGACATTACCACCATCCAAAGTCATGGTATGCAGGTCATGGGCGGATTTATTATCGGCTTTGACCATGATACTTCCGAAACTTTTCACGATCTGGTTTCTTTCATACAGGAAAACGGTATTGTTACGGCAATGGTAGGCATGTTGATGGCACTTCCGAAAACTCGACTTTGGGATCGTCTTGCATTAGAGGGCCGGCTACTGGGAGAGGCCTCTGGTGATAACACGGACAGTTATCTAAATTTAACCCCAGTCATGGGTCATAATGCGCTCATAGATGGCTATAAAAGGATGCTGACCGAATTATATTTGAAACCGAAAAATTATTATGGA
>CAYHMZ010000084.1:0-2242 GCA_964357835.1 uncultured Candidatus Saccharibacteria bacterium | reverse complement strand
AATCCTACAACAAAAAACGGCATTTTTCAATGCCGCCTGACAAAACCCGAGCTTACTCCCGTCTTCATTCTCAAATTCTTGAGAATTTGAGAATGAAAATTTCATCACTAAACTCTCGACGTGTCTAAATCCTCAAATGTTTCCTTATCGCGATAAAACTTGAGACCACGCCCAAGAGAATCCCCAAGACGACAACCAGCAAAAATACCTGGGCGATGCCGTGCACGAAATAGCCGAACAGATTGATCTCCGGCGCGAAGGACGAAATTTTGCCGGAAGCAAAATATGAAATTGGATAGAATATTCCCAAAGCGGCGGCGGCCGCGAACAATCCGTAAAATCCCCCCTCCACAAGATACGGCCCGCGGATGTGCCAATTTGAAGCGCCGACCAGACGCATTATTTCAATCTCCTGCTTTTGGTTGAAAATCGTCAGACGGACGGTATTAAAAGTTACAAGCACGGCGATGATAGCCAGAACAAAAGTCGCCGCCAAGCCCCAATTCCTGATGCCGCCGGAAATGTTCTGAACCCGTTCTATGACCCCCTTGTTCTCATAAAAATCTATTTTATCAATAACGCTTCTGAACTTGGTATTCTCCAAAAACTGGGCTATGGAAGCATATTGGGAAGAATTTTTAGCTTTAATGTTCAGTGACGCCGCCAGCGGATTTTCGTCAAGCTGGCTTAAAGAGTCCTGTATCAGCTGGTCTTGGGCGTGACGCGCTTTAAAATCCTCAAGCGCTTGGTCGCGGGAAGTATATGTTATGTTGGAAATATCCGGCAGGGATTCAAGGTCTGATTTTACCTGCAATATCTGGTCCTCGGTGGCATCGGCGGTGAAATATGCGCTGACGTCAATTTTGTCCTGAATTGACGTTACGACTTGGGAGGTCAGAAATTGAAGCGACAAGAGGCCGAGGAATAAAATCAGGGTCAGCGCCATTATGCCCGTTGCCCCGAAACTAAGATAGCCGTTTCTTTGGAAATTGGTCCAAGCGCTTCTGATTATTTTTTTGAAATTCGTCATCGCTGTCATTAAATTACATATCTGCCGTGATGGGTCTGATCCCTGACGATCTTTCCCTTGTCCATGCTTATTACCCTCCGGCCTATCGTATTTACCAGATTGGTATCGTGGGAAGCCAGAACCACCGTCGTTCCCAGCTCGTTTATCTTCAAAAGCAATTTTAGCACATCATAGCTGTTTACCAAATCAAGGTTTCCCGTGGGCTCGTCGGCGAGCAATATCGTAGGACGGTGTATCATCGCCCGGGCAATTGCCAAGCGCTGTTTTTCGCCGGCCGAGAGCTGGTCGGGGAAACTATCAAGTTTATCGGCCAAACCGACAATCGCCAGAATTTGCGGCACATTTTTTTCTATCTCTTCCGGATCGGTATCCGACACCTCCATCGCGAAAGCGACATTTTCAAAAGCGGTTTTTTTCTCCAAAAGCTTAAAGTCCTGATAGACGGTGCCGATCTTGCGGCGATAATATGGGACGTCTTTGTCTCTTATCTCGTCCAAGTCCATATCTTCAACTATTACTTTGCCCGCAGTCGGCCGTTCTTCTCTAGTCAGCAGTTTCAGCAGGGTGGATTTGCCCGCGCCCGATAGGCCTACGAGCGACACAAATTCGCCCGGTTTGATCTCCAGATTGATATCATTCAAAACGACATTGTGCGGCTTGTATATCTTTTTTACGCTTTGAAATTTAATCATTTGAGTAAGGGGCTGTTAATTTATACTCTATCAAAAATGTCGGAAAAAGGAAAGCGCAAAGCCCTAGCCAGACTGACTAAAAGCGCCTCTTTGGGCGCTTTTAGTTTACTTAGCCAATAAACAACTATGCTCTATGGTACAATCCTGACCGTATCACTGCCGATGACTTCGGTGGCATCAGAGGTATAACCCGTCAAATCGGCCGTCTCGTCGGTTGAGCTTAACTGCAGAGTTTCGGTACTTACATGAACGACCATATCTAACAAGCCGTCGTTATTAACATCCTGGAATGACGACATAGATGTGCCGTTGCCTTTCAGTTTAACCGGAGCACTGGCAAGAGAAACTGTTAGCGGGTCAATAGCTCGAGCATCAAATTCTGATGTACTGAATATTGCCACCTGAACTGTGCCGCCCGAACCAAGATTAATACTATTGGGATAACTACCCGGTTTAATATCTATGCTGGCTACAACCTGTTTCTTTTCAAAGACGCCAAAATCAGAAAGAGAATTGGTGG
>CAYHMZ010000083.1:0-2295 GCA_964357835.1 uncultured Candidatus Saccharibacteria bacterium | reverse complement strand
AAATCGCGGCGGCGACTGAAGCCGCCAACCGGCTGTGGACGGGCCTTAAAACCCGTCTTGCCGCCGGCGCCGGCAAACCCGAAACCGCCGTGGCGCAGAACGCCGCGGCAATGAAGAACCTGCTGGGCAATCTTGCCCAGATCCGGGAGTTACACGTCCAGCTTGAGGAACTGGGCTGACTTCCCATGTAGTACCTTTCCACCCCTGCACGGACCGCGCATTTCGCGGACCGTGCAGGGCTTTTTATTTATCAAACTTATAAGTTGCGGGGATGCAAAGTAAAATTTGCCTATATCCATTTTTCGTGTTAAACTTATGCGACTATGAAATCTCTAATTAAATATGTACTAATTGTCTTCCTGGTATTGCTTTTGTTCTCCGGACTAATTGCCGCTTTTGGTTATCCGTTTTCCAAAAATAAAACCGAGGTCTCTCTGACCCAGCTGGTCAGTCAGATAAACGGCTCGCAGGTCAAAGGAATCATCGTCCAGGGCGACATAATAGAAATAACTTTGAATGACGACAGCAAGGAACGAACCAATAAGGAACCCAATGTTTCCATCGCCGAAACTTTAGTTAATTTGGGAGTGGACAAAACTAAACTGAGCCAAATTAGCGTGGATGTAAAAAACGAAAGCGGTTTTACCTATTATCTGGTAAATTTCCTGCCGATTATTCTTCCTTTTCTTTTTATCGTCTTCATTTTCTGGTTTATGTTCCGACAGGCCCAGCGCGGCACGATGCAAGCGTTCAGTTTCGGCAAAACAAAAGCGCGGCTTGCCGGCGGAGGCGACGGCAAAAAGAAAGTTATGTTTGACGATGTCGCCGGCCTGACCGAGGCGAAGGAGGAGATTTCAGAGGTGGTAGAATTTCTAAGCGACCCCAAAAAATTCCATAAGCTTGGGGCGAGAATCCCCCGCGGCATTTTGCTTATCGGCGCGCCAGGAACGGGCAAAACTTTGCTTGCCAAAGCGGTGGCGAATGAAGCCAACGTTCCCTTTTACTTTGTCTCCGGCTCGGAATTTGTTGAAATGTTCGTAGGCGTCGGCGCCAATCGCGTGAGGGATACTTTTGAAATCGCCAAAAAAACCGCGCCTTCAATAATTTTTATAGACGAAATAGACGCCGTCGGACGTCACCGCGGAGCCGGGCTTGGAGGCGGGCACGACGAGCGGGAACAAACGCTCAACCAAATTTTGGTTGAGATGGACGGCTTTGACACTAATGACGCCTGTATCGTAATGGCGGCGACAAATAGACCCGATATTTTGGATCCGGCTTTGCTCCGTCCGGGCAGATTTGACAGGCGCGTAATGCTGGATGAGCCGTCAATGAAAGACCGCGAAGCCATATTAAAAATACACGCCCTGGACAAGCCGCTCGCAAAAGACGTTAATCTCAAATTGGTCGCCGAAAGAACTCCGGGTTTTTCCGGCGCCGACCTGGCCAATCTTCTCAATGAGGCGGCGATATTTGCGGCCCGCGAGAACCAAAAAGAGATCGTTCAGGTAAATCTCCTGCAAGCGATTGAAAAGGTCATGCTCGGTCCCGAACGCCGCTCCCACATTCTTACAAAAAAAGAAAAAGAGATCGCCGCGTATCACGAAGCGGGCCATGCGCTGGTGGCAGTATCCCTGCCTTATACCGACCCAATACATAAGATCTCGGTCGTTTCGCGCGGCCAGATGGGCGGATACACCCTTAAGTTACCGACGGAAGACAGACACCTTCGTTCCAAGTCGGAGTTTGAATCAGAGCTTGCGGTCTTGCTTGGCGGATACGCCGCCGAACGGTTGGTATTCAATGAACTTACCACCGGCGCCGCGAACGACCTAAAAATCGCCTCCAATCTCGCCCGTAAAATGGTTACCCAATTCGGTATGTCCGACAAGCTCGGCCCGATCGCGTTCGGCGAAAAAGAAGAACTAGTATTTCTGGGGAAGGAGATCACCACCGAAAAAAATTACTCAAACGAAACCGCCTTCCAGATAGACAGCGAGATAAAGGCGCTGATCTCCAAGGCCTTAAAAAAAGCCAAGGAGACCCTGACCAAAAAAATGGCGACTCTCACCAAGATAGCTACGGAACTCAACACCAAAGAAACGCTGGAACAAAAAGAATTTTACGCGCTGTTAAAATCGTGAACCGGGATTTAAAATATTACGCATTAAAGATTGCCAAAGGCAATCTTTTTTGTTAGATTTTAGAGGAAAATCGCAGGGGCATGTAGCTCAGTGGTAGAGCGCCACTCTTATAAAGTGGATGTCGCAGGTCCGATCCCTGCCATGCCCACCA
>CAYHMZ010000082.1:0-2327 GCA_964357835.1 uncultured Candidatus Saccharibacteria bacterium | reverse complement strand
ATTTGATTTTATAAGGATAAGATGTTATTATCTGCCCAATGCTAAAAATACGGCTACAAAGAACTGGAAAGCGCGGACAGGCGTATTTTCGCGTCGTTGTCTTGGAACATACTACAAAGCCGAAGGGTAAATACCTGGAGTTTTTGGGTTCATACGACCCGCATAAAAACGAGATTTCCGTAAAAGCGGATAGAGTGAAGTACTGGCTCTCTATGGGGGCTCAATTATCAGAGACGGCCAACAACCTGCTTGTCGGAAAAGGCGTCATAGAAGGCGAGAAGGTCAAAGCTTGGAAACCCAAGAAAAAGAAAAAAGAAAAAGAGGCGGTTCAAGCAAAAACTGCTCCGACAGCTGCTCCGGCAGAAAAGCCACAGACGGAAGAAACCGCGGCACTGAAAGAAAAAGAGGAAGAAAGCGAGCCCACAAAAGCCGAGGAAGAGGTTACTCAAGCACCAGCTGAAGAAGCAGGAAATAAGGAAGAAGCGGCTTCAGTCGCACCGCAACCGGTTAATTAATCAGGTTTGACATTAACTGACAGTTTTGCTAGAATGTTAACAACAAAGATTAAGGTCGGTAATCGCAGAAAAAGTGGATTTCTGCTGACAAATCTGTAAGGAGGAATTCATTTTATCTGTTTTTATAGAATGGCGAATTACCCAGACAGGGAATTTGTTGAATATCTTATTAAACAAATAGTCAACAAGCCCGATAGCGTAGAAGTTACGAGGAGAACCGATGAGATGGGAGTCCTGCTTGAGGTCAAGGTGGACCCGGAAGATATGGGTTTACTGATCGGCCGAGCCGGCTCAACCGCAAAAGCAATCAGAACTTTAGCCAGAATCGTCGGCATGAGAAACAACGCTCGCGTGAATCTCCGGATAATAGAACCGGAGGGCAGTACCCGACAGCCGAAAAGCGTAGAGGAAAAGTCCAAAAACGTGGATGACGTTGTAAGCGACCTCGGAATGTGAAGCGAGTCCCGCTAAGCGGGACGAGTGGAATCCCGCCCTATCTGGGCACATAGCTGATTTCAAAGAATGACTAAAGCCGAAGGCGAGTCAAGAGAGAATTAACCTAATGAAATAGTTGTGATCCCAGATGGGGCGGGATAAGTTCATTATTTAAAATCAAAACAAATAAACCCCATGAGGGGTTTGTTTGTTAAAAAATCGTATGCGTTTTGATGTCATTACAATCTTCCCGAATTTTTTTGAAAGCTTTTCAAAAGAAGCTTTAATTGCACGTGCCAAAAAAAAGGGGCTTATCACCATAAACACGCACAATTTGCGCGATTGGACAACCGATTCCCACAAAACCGTGGACGATAAACCCTACGGCGGAGGCGCCGGCATGGTTTTGATGGTAGAACCGATAATGAAAGCCGTAAAAACTCTCAAGGCAAAGATCAAAAACAAAAAAACGAGAGTTATTGTTTTTTCTCCGAAAGGCAAAAAATTCAATCAGGCCATGGCCAGAAAATTTTCAAAACTTGACCAGATAATAATGATATGCGGCCGCTACGAGGGGATAGATGAAAGGGTGGCAAAATATATTGCCGATGACGAAATGTCCATAGGGGATTACATTTTATTCGGCGGTGAGGTGCCGGCTATGGTGATTATGGAAGCGGTAACCAGACTGTTGCCCGGCACCGTAGGTAAACAGCAATCAATAGAAGATGAGTCGTTTAAAGAAACTAAAGGGATTGTAAAAGATCGGATAAAGAAATTCTTGGAATATCCTCATTACACAAGGCCGGAGATCATTAAAATAAGTGGCAAGGCTAAGAAGGTGCCCGAGGTACTTCTTTCCGGCAATCATAAAAAAATAGCCGAGTGGCGTGAAAAGCATTCCAAACAGAAGCGCTAGTTGAATCCGGCTAAGTTTAGTGGCATTATTGTACTTATGGATGCAGTGTTCCTGGAATTCGTCAAAAGCTCAACCCTGCCTGAAAAAGATAAGGAGTTTTGGATTTCTATCCTAGCGACTTTGACCGAGAATCAAATCAAAATCTTTGAAGACTTTGCGGAGGGCAAAGAGGAAAATTTAAAAACTTTAACTGAAAATATCAAGGCTAAGGAACAAGCGTTTAGAAATTCCAATGAAAACGCGCTTGAAGAAATAATTAATAGCGAACAATAGCATGTTTGAAAATATATTTGGAAAACCAAAGGCAGAAAAAGAACAAAACCCCGAACGAGTAATGGGGCTTGGAGCGAAAGTTTTGCAAAGAGAAGCGGACTCGAAAATTGAACCCAAAAGAAACGGCGGCTATATGCTCTGCACCGTTTTGGCGATGGCTCTGTCAATGGGCATGACGGTCGGCA
>CAYHMZ010000081.1:0-2381 GCA_964357835.1 uncultured Candidatus Saccharibacteria bacterium | reverse complement strand
ATGGCTACCCTATCAGGCACAATCAAGCCACGGGAAATAACGCAGGAGATGCAGGAATCCTATCTGAATTACGCGATGAGCGTAATTGTTTCGCGCGCCTTACCGGACGTTCGGGACGGGTTGAAACCGGTGCACAGGCGGATACTTTACGCCATGCACGAAATGGGTTTGCGACCCAATGCCAAGTACCGCAAATCAGCAGCTATTATCGGTAAAGTTCTTGGGTCGTACCATCCTCATGGCGACGCCGCGGCATATGAATCCATGGTCCGCATGGCGCAGGATTTTTCCTTGCGTTACCCGCTTGTTGATGGTCAGGGTAATTTTGGTTGCTTTACGGGCGACACAAAAGTTGTTCTAACAGATAGTCGGGAGATTACTTTTATTAATCTTGTAAAAGAGTCACAAAAAGGCAAGAAAAATTATACGTATACTTTTAACCACGAAAGTAACTCAATTGAAATAGCCGAGATTGTAAATCCACGACTAACTAAAAAAGCTACCGAATTAGTCGAGGTGATTCTAGACAATGGGGAGAAAATTAAATGCACACCGGATCACCGCTTTATGTTACGTGATGGAAGCTACAAAGAAGCACAATTTTTGCAAAATGGCGATTCCTTAATGCCGGTGCGTTTCAGGCTGTCGACGGCTACGGATGACAAAAATGCCGCTGGTTACAGAATGATTCGGCAGCCCATAAGAGAAATTTGGGACTGGGCTCATCGATTAGCTGATAAGTTTAATATTAATCACGGTAGTTACAAAAATAGTGACGGTCGAATTCGCCATCATATAGATTTTAATAAGCTAAACAACGATCCGGAAAATATAAAAAGAATACACTGGGCCGACCATTGGCGGCTACATTATCGATTTTCGTCCGAAAGGCATAAAAATGATTCCGAATATGTTGCAAAGCTCAAAAAAGGTCGCGACGCTTTTTGGTCTAAGCCGGAGAATAGAAAAAGGAACGCAGAGCTTCTGTCGGAGAGAAATAAAAAATGGTGGCAAGATCCCCAGTACAGGGAGAAACATATAGAGACTACGAAAAATTTATGGAAGAATCCGGAATATCAGAAGCTAATGAGAATTGCCAGCCGCGAGAATTTAAAAAAACTTTGGGGGACACCCGAATTTGCCAAATTATTGAGCGAAATTAAATCCGAAGAGCTAAAAGCCAGATGGCAAAACCAAGATTACAGAAACCATATAGCAGAGGTTACTCGCAAGTGGTCAAATCATCTTTGGTCTAATCCAGAATATCGTTCGGTAATTTCAAAATCAATGAAAAGAATGTGGCAAGACGAGCAGTATCGGAAATACCATAGTGAAATTGCAGGAAAAAATTGGCAGGATCCAGAGTATAGAAGCAAGTACTCCCCAGATCACTTTAGTAAAATGGCCGAAGCTTTATGGTCTAATCCTGCGACTAAGCTATTTCACAGAGAGAAGGCGAAGAAACAATGGGCAGACCCGAATTTTAGAAGTAAAATTTTAATTGGTTTGCGAAACTACAACAGAAAGTTTTTAGAACAAAACCCCGGCTTTATGAAAAAGCTTGCCGTGAAAGCCGCCGTTGCCCTAAAGAAAAAATGGCAAGACCCGGCATATAAAGAGACGGTGGTAAAATCTAAAGTTTTAGGCTTTGTTAACAAATTGATAGCTAATGGACAAGAAGTAACTCAAGAAACATATGAAAGTAATAGAATCAATAACGGTGTTCCCAAGTGGTCAAAAGCCATAACGTATTTCCCAGATCAAAAAACTCTCATTGAGCAGGCGAAGTTTTATAATCACAGCGTTGCTGGTGTCAGGTTTTTAGATGCAAGAGAAGATGTTTATGATTTGACAATTGAAGGGAGCCACAACTTTAGTTTGGCCGTTGGTGTGTTCGTCCATAATTCTGTTGACGGAGATTCTGCGGCGGCTTACAGATATACGGAAGCACGGCTTGCGTCGGTATCGGAACAACTTTTGGCCGATATTGATAAGGAAACTGTTGATTTCAGGGATAACTATGACGGTTCAACCCAAGAGCCAACCGTTTTGCCATCGCGCGTCCCCAACTTATTGATCAACGGCTCAATGGGCATTGCGGTCGGGATGGCGACCAACATTCCGCCTCACAATTTAGGCGAGGTTTTGGACGGCTTGGTTCATCTGATTGACAATCCGGATGCCGATGTCAACGATTTAATGCAGTTTATCAAAGGGCCCGACTTTCCGACCGGCGGCACGATTTACAACGAGAAAGATATTCTGAACGCTTACGCCACCGGCAAGGGGCCGATAATAATGCGGGCCCAGACCGAGATAGTTGAATCGGAGAAAAGAGGATTTCAGATCATAGTTTCCGAAATTCCGTATCAGGTCAATAA
>CAYHMZ010000080.1:0-2477 GCA_964357835.1 uncultured Candidatus Saccharibacteria bacterium | reverse complement strand
TTAGATTGCATCCGGCCAATCCCGCTCTCTTTCCATTTTACTCAATTGTGGTAGAAATAAGGGGCGTTGTTGTAAGAATTATTAGGAATCTTGAGAGGCAAACCGAGAGAGAAAAAATAGCAGATTCCAAATTGCAAAGACGGGTTGATTTTTCGTGGGATTTTAATGGGGCCAAAACGAAGCCATATACGCACGGACTTCATACTTATCCAGCCATGTTTATCCCCCAAGTCGCGAGACGTCTCCTCTTAACCTATAGTAAAAAGGGTGATACTATTTGCGATATATTTTGCGGTTCTGGAACTGCCCTGGTTGAAAGTAGGCTACTCGGCCGCAATTCTTACGGGATAGACCTTAATCCACTGGCCATCTTTTTAGCCAAGACCAAAATCGAGCCAATTAACCCTAAAATTCTTTCGAGAGAATACTTAAAACTCCTAAATAGGGTTAAAGAAATAAAAAATAGCGAAATAGAGAAACCGCATTTTAAAAATCTCGAATTTTGGTTCAAAAATAAAATCATTACAGAACTGGCTAAGATAAAAAGGGCCATTAAGGAAGTAAAAAATAAAGATGCTCAAAATTTCTTTTTGGTCGCCTTCAGTGAAATAGCAAGAAAGGCGTCAAACACAAAAAACGGAGAATTTAAATTAGTTAGAATGAGAAGTGACGATCTAGAAAAACATAATCCGAATGTCCTGGAAATTTTTAAAAAAAGGGTTGAAACGAGTATCGGGGGAATGGAGGAATACTACAAAGATGTTGATAAAAATAGATGGGCCAAAGTTATCTACGGGGATTCATCTAAAGACAACGGCATTAAAGAAAATTCTATTGACTGCATTGTGACTTCGCCGCCTTACGGAGATAGCCGGACAACCGTTGCATACGGACAATTCTCTCGCCTCTCGGCCCAGTGGATTGATATTTTTGACAATCCCGATAACGCTTCCGGGGTTGATAATGAATTGCTTGGTGGCAAAGCGTCCGGGACGCTAGCCCATTCTTTGTCGTCAGAGTATCTGAACGAAGCGCTAGAACAAATCGCAAAGAAAGACGAGGCGCGCGCAAAAGATGTTCTTAGCTTTTATATCGGGCTTAATGCTTGTTTAAGACAGGCCCATAGAATACTCAAACCCGGAAAATATTTCTGTCTAGTCATAGGCAACCGCCTGGTAAAACAAGTCCGCATCCCAACCGACTTTATAATCGCTGAACTGGGAGAAAAAATCGGTTTCACCTGCGAAGATATTTTTGTTCGTAATATCCCAGGCAAAAGAATGCCAATCAAAACTTCGCCTACAAATATTGCCGGTGAATTAGAAGATACGATGACAAAAGAGAGCGTTGTGGTTCTTAGGAAAAACTAAACGAGTTTTCTATATATCCTAAAAATACTTGGTAAGTCAGTTTTTTTGGCCCTAAAAGCAGAGCCATGATCATGTGGCCGACCATCTGGATATCTGCCAATTCGAATATCGTAGAATAACTTTCTAAGAAATCTGTTAAAATTGCCGCCTTTTAGAATATAAGCCTCTTGATAATGAAACGATTCTTTGCCTTTTGAATTTTTGTGTGAAACTGCCAAGACAAGGATTATCCCTTTTCCGAATTTGTTATCGAAAAGGGATCCGAGCTTTTTCTTATTGTAAGAAAAAACGTACTCTCTATTTTTTAGTATTTTCAGCTTTTCGGCTGAATCTTGGAGTTTGAATCCTTGTTTGTTTTTACGCTGGGCGATTACTGTTTGATGCAGAACTCTCAAGCCATCCTTTTCTCGCGGGTAACCGAATTTTTCCAACAAACGAGAATTTAATGCGTCATCGGGTTTTTTCGTGAATAATGTTATGAGAGAGGCGCTTTCGCGTCTTTGTGATTTGAGCTCTAATTTTCCTAGATCGGGGATTGAGATATTATTTTCAGAAAGTCCTAAAAATTGCTCAAGAGTGTGGCCAACGCCAGTATTATGAGAACGCAGACTAGAAACGAATCCTCGTTTCTTTAACAGGCGGAGGCGCTTCCTCAATTCGGCAATAGTAAAATTATTTATCATAAACAACGGTTAAAAATTCAATATCCCCACCCTACCACTTATTTCTTCCGCCGACAATCATCCCACCCTCCTTCGCTTGAGTCAAGCTACGGACGGGCAGGCCTCTTCGGGTAAAAATCAATCCGGACGGAAAAACAAAATAGTTCCTCTCTACTCCAACCAAAAACTGCCCGCGCGGGCAGTTTTTGGCAGTTTCCTGAAAAAATCAGTTTCCGTCGTAAAAAATAATTGTTCTCGGCTCGCCACGAGATGAGCGAGCCTGCGAGCGAATTTTTCGCGGCTGCGGGGCCTGGACTTGAACCAGGATCTTCAGGTTCAGAGCCTGACGAGGCTACCATTGCTCCACCCCGCAAATATTTTTAATTTCTTAATCCTACAACAAAAAACGGCATTTTTCAATGCCGCCTGACAAAACCCGAGCTTA
>CAYHMZ010000079.1:0-2647 GCA_964357835.1 uncultured Candidatus Saccharibacteria bacterium | reverse complement strand
GCAGTAGGCGTCGCAGGCCTCTTTACTCCGGCAATTGGGCGGCATAATCCCCTTCTTAATTGCCGCGAGGGTTTTTCGGGCATTTTCCAGCTCTCCGGGCGGGATTAAACCGGCAGCTTCGCCAAAGGTTAAACATTCTTCCATATGCTCGGGCTGACTGCAGTAAAGATCACAGGCCCTTTTACCGCCGCAATTAGGCGGTCTTATTCCTCTCTTCACCGCCTGAAGCACTCTTTTGGCTTCATCCAGCTCACCGGCAGGGATAAAGCCGGCTGCTTCGGCAAAAGCGATGCATTCTTCCATGTGGCTCGCATCACTGCAGTAATTTTCACATTCGGCCTTGCTCCGGCAGCCGCCCGGGAGTTCGGCTCCCCTCCTTAACGCCGCCCGGACCTTTCTGGCTTCTTCCAATTCCTCCGGGGGAATTATGCCGTGTTCTTCGGCAAAAGTGATGCATTCCTCTATATTACCGACGTCGTTGCAGTAACTCTCGCAAGAAGAAGGTGTTTGGCAACCGCCGGGCCCTTCGCCTATTTCCAAAAACTTTTTGGCTTTTTGGAGTTCCCCGCTCGGCGCTAAATTATGTTCTTCAGCAAAACCAATACAGGCCTTGAAATTCCGGGGTTGGTCGCAGAACAACTTGCATTCCGACTTGCTCCCGCAATTCCCCAGTTCAGCCACCGGATAAACGACATCCTCGGCAGGACTGGCGGAGACAGCAACTAAAAAACCTGTAAATATTGAGGCACCGACCGCAATGATTAACAATAAAGGATAGGAGAGCGACGAGTTTTTCATAAGCAATTACTCAAAAGGATTTTTATAAATATCCTTAAAGGGATTGGCCTTGCCAACGGGGTTTAGGTCGGGCACTTTTTCCATAGGGTTTGATACCGGTTCAACGGGATTTAATACCGGCCCCATTCTGGGTATTGTCCCAAACGGGAGAAAACCCTTCCCCTTTCGAGCAAGGGCCCACCACAATCCCAAAACGGCTACGACAACTGCCGCAATAATAATTATCAGGGTCTTTTTCCCCGCACCCCCAATCACATCTTAAGATTACAACAGAATCCAATTAAATTAAATAGCCTCATTTCCACCGATAAATATGCACCGCTATATACATTGCCAGCATCCCCAACAAAAAGCCGCTGGATAATAGTTCAAAACTTTTTAACTTCGCCTCTCCGCCTACGCACCACGTAGCGTAGTTTACAAGCACAAGGGCGATAATAACGCCGATTACATACAGATACAGAGGATATTTTTTCATAACTTTATTACAACATTAAAACTTGGCCTGCGCTCAGGTCGTGAACCTGATTACTCAAGGATTTTTTGTACCCCTTGTGCCGAATTGCCACCTATTTGACGAGCTGGCAAAGCATAGCAAAAAACTCCCAGATGTGGGAGTTTTTTGCGGGAACAGCGAGCGGTAGAGAAGAACTCTATTGCGCCCCTCGGCCCTCAATTGTGTTTACCCCGTAGCGATGCGAAGCATCTGCTATTCGGGGCTCCAGTGATGCTCGGCCGAGCTCTCGGTACACCCGTAAGCCAGAATTGCTTTTCACCGCACCCTTCACCCTTTCGGGCAAATCCACCGCACAAAGGCGGATGGCGGACTCATTGCACAACCCTGTTACCGGCTTTCACCGATAAATACCGATTCTCACTATTCCAATATCATTATAGCGGTTTCGTTAAATAAGCAAAGCGGTCTATGTATTTCTTCCCGCAGGAATCTTCCAGCTCGGCCAAAACCATTTGTACCGATTTGTACGGACTCGCCGGCAGAGAATCAATATACTTATATCTTTTATACTTCGGCTGCCACAACGCGGCCATTAATTGATTTAAGCTCACAAATAGAGAATACAAAATGCTGTCGGCTTGTTCTGTTGAGAATTTATGAAAGCTGGATTTCTCGCCCGGGAAGCGGAGATGATAAGTCAAAGGTCCTATTTCGTGGGAAATCATTTTGACCGCGGCGTGGCGGATATAGCCGTTTGGATGCTGCAATAATTGAAACAACCACGGAAAAAGAAAATCCGGCTGCGCTTCCATGTCGTGAAGAAAGTAAATGACCGAAGTCGCCATGACGAAATTTTCTTGCCGCCAATCCTCGGAAATGTGGATATAATTTTCTGACGCCGTTCTGACCAAAGAAGCAATCTCCTCGTATTTTTCTCTACCCGACGCCGATGAGCTGTACACAAGTTTCCTCACTCTGCGTGCCGCCTGACGACTTTCCTCTTTGCCGCCTTTCAAAATTGTATCAAAACATTCTTTGATAGTATTCATGGCTGTAGTTTTTTATTCTCTTCAGCGTGAGCCGTGATTTCGATATTGCAGCTTTTATGTTCTCGGCACCATGCCTCGCATTTCTCGGCCCATTCACGATTCTCGTAGTGAAAACCACACTCCTCGCCCCGTTAGAAGTAAGTCGCCACAGGCGACTGTCGCATTTCTGATGCGGACTTCTAACGGGGCGAGCATTGGTACAGCTCCTTATTCTCCTTTCGGATAACTTTTACCATAAATTATCTGTCTCCGTTGAGTAATCTCTCAAATGCCTCAAGGTTGCCCATTGCGTCATTCACGGGGTTGTGATCGTGTGGCGTAACGCGCAATTTCTTCCATGAGC
>CAYHMZ010000078.1:0-2729 GCA_964357835.1 uncultured Candidatus Saccharibacteria bacterium | reverse complement strand
CCTGCTGAACCAGGCGGCTAAAACGCCTCATTAAAGAGCCGATGCTTTCATTTGGTTTTCTTTTGACTTCCATAAGAACCTCCTTTCCAAATTTGTCCAAGAGGACAAGCGTAATCGCGCAGTCCGATTGGGTAACAAATTTAGGACCCGCCTAAATTTTTGAGCTAAAGGCCAGCATTATTACCAAATTATTTATAAACTTTTTGTTTCTTCTAGCTCAGACGAAATGATATTCTCGCTCAAAAACTTGGGCGGGTAAACTTCGTTAACCGATGCTCGCTGGCGCTGCGCTCGGACTCAGTTCACAATTTTTGCTCCAAGGTGTTTTCCCCCGAGCAAATGGATATGAAAATGCGGCACTAATTGTCCGCCGTATTCGCCCTGGTTTATGATTATCCTGAAACCTTTTTCCAATTTCAGTTTTTTGGCGACCTTGTCGGCGGCTATTAGCAGTTCTCCTACTAAGTCCGCGTCCGAATCGTCTATGTCGGGGAAATCAAAATGCTTTTTCGGGATGATTAAAACATGAATCGGCGCCTGCGGGTGAATATCGTTTATGGCTATCCAGTTCTCTCCCTCCATTATTATATCAGCGGGCAGTTCTTTATTTATAATTTTACAAAACACATCGTCAATCATGGTTGGGCCTATTCTTTTAGTCTTTGTTTAACAACTTCCAATATCCTTTCAACGGGGACGGTCTCTTGAATGCCTGAATCCATCTCGCGCAAAATAGCGGTGCCGTCAATGGCTTCTTTCTGGCCCATGATCAGCGTGTACCTGATCCCCAAACGGCCGGCGATCCTCAACTGCGACTTAATGCTGTCGCGTCCGAACGAGGCCTTGGCGGCAATGCCGTGTTTGCGGAATTCTTCAAAGAGAAGCAGACTTTTCCTTTTGGCCATCTCGCCGAGCTGAACAATAAAAACTTTCGGCTGCGGATGGTAATCCGGCACGGACACTTGTAATTCTTTCAGCATCATAATCACCCTTTCCACGCCCATTGACCAACCAGAAGCCGGCGTTTTCGGCCCGCCAAGCATATTTACCAACTTGTCATAACGGCCGCCGCCGCACAGGGCCATCCGTAGACCGCCGCTCCCTTCTTTTTCCTCCGGCCATATTTCAAAAACGGTTCGGGTGTAATAATCCAATCCTCTGACCAGGTGGGAATCAAGAAAATACGGTATTTTGGTTTCATCCAAAAATTCAAGCACGCTTTTGAAATGCGTTTTGCAGTTCTCGTCCAGATAATCAACGATCTGCGGCGCGTCTTTCCCCAGCTCTTTGCAGTTTTGCTCTTCGCAATCAAGTACCCGCAAAATGTTCGTTTTCAGGCGTCTTTTACACTTATTGCAAACCCTCTTTCCGCGGTTACGGTAATAATCTTTTAGCGCCTTTATGTATTGAGGGCGGCAGCTTGAATCGCCGATGCTGTTTATGTGGACGGTGGGATTTTTTATTCCCATGCTTTCAAGCATCTTGTAGGCGATAAAGATCAGTTGGGCGTCAATAGCGGCGCTGTCATCTCCCAGCGACTCTGCTCCTATTTGGTGGAATTGTCTTGTTCTCCCAAGCTGGGGGTTATCGTGTCTGAAAAACGGGCCGAAATACCAAAGCTGGACCGGATGGGGCATAACGCTCATTCCGTGCTCAATGTATGCCCGGACGATACCGGCCGTATTTTCCGGTCTTAAGCACAGATCGTCTCCGCCCCTGGTCTTGAAACTATACATTTCTTTCTCTACAATATCCGTGGATTCGCCGACTGAACGCGCGAAAAGGGAGGTATGCTCAACGATTGGAGTATCAATTTTATCAAATCCGTAATCGGTAAGAATGGCCGAGGCCTTTTTTATTATAAACTGCCAGTACGGATGGTCCTGCGGCAAGATGTCATTCATACCTTTGGGCGATTGTATGTCTTGTTTTTTGATTTTAGGCATGCGATATGTGTCTGTGAGCTTAGCCGATAGGCGTAGCGAACAGCTACACATATCAGCACCGAGCACTCAGTAAGTATTTAGGGATGGCCGTTGCTTCTATGGAGAGACCGTATTTTATAAAATGTCCACTGGCCTTGAATGCTGAGTGCTCGGTTTAGTATTTATTGCCGTGCTCGGCTCGCTAATGCTTGCCTGCGCACGGATAAATACTAAATTTATTGGTAATTTGTTTCGGGCAATTCCCCGAATTTATTTATAGGCCAAGCCCTTAAAAAAACACGGCCGGTTATCAGAGAGCGGTTTACCGGGCCCCAGCGGCGGGAATCTGAACTTTGCAGCCGATTGTCGCCCAAAACAAAATACTCGTTCGGGTCCAGTTTAATTCTTAAGCTCCCTGTTGTGTTTTGGCCCGGCATCAAATACGGCTCGTTAAGAGCAAATCCCTCCGGGCGCTGTTTATTGTAAATGATAACCCTGTCATTTTTTATCTCAACGGTTTCTTCGGGCAAGCCAACGACTCTCTTGATGAAAAATTGGGATTGATCCAGCGGGTAGCGGAATATTATCACGTCTCCTCTTGAGGGTTCTTTGAATCTATAGCTAATTTCGTCTATTAAAATATAATCGCCGTCATCAAAAGTTGCTTCCATTGATGCGCCTTTGACGAAAAACGGCTGGACGAGGAAATAACGGATGGGAATTATGATGGCAAGGGAGATAATTACCACCTTGATTGTCTCCCAAACAAAAATAAGCGTCTCTTGGCGCAGTCGTCTTTGCGGC
>CAYHMZ010000077.1:0-2837 GCA_964357835.1 uncultured Candidatus Saccharibacteria bacterium | reverse complement strand
TTGTAAAATAACAGCATTTATAATATAATCCAACAAGTAAAATATGTCAAGAAGTATCAAAAAGCGAGCTTATCCGAGCACAAACGAGCGTAGCAAGTTGAGCACCGGGTAACAAGCGAAGCCCCGCTCCATCTGGGCACATAGCTTTATCAAAGAACAATCGGAGCCGCAGGCGTGTCGTGGTTTAGCCGATATGTTAAAGAAGCTGTGATTCCAGATGGGGCGGCCGGTGAAAAAAGGATAAGCAGCGAAAATCACTGACCGTTTCAAAATAAACTATGTCGCGAAGTATCAAAAAGGGCGTATATGTTGATGAAAAACTGATGAAAAAAGTCGGCAAACTTAAGGTTGGAGATAAGACGGTTATTAAGACATGGGCGCGGGCGTCAACGATAACGCCGGAAATGGTCGGTTTCACTTTCGGAGTGCACAACGGCAAGATCCATATTCCGGTTTTCGTCACCGAAGATATGGTCGGCCATAAATTGGGAGAGTTTTCGCTTACCAGAAAATTTGTGAGGCACGGAGGCCGAATGCAAAGAGAATTGGAAGCCGTGGCTCGGCAAAAAGAAATAGAAACCGCCCAAGCGGCAAAAGCGGCACCCGCTGAAGAAAAGAAATAAAGCGATGCGAATAATGCGAATAGCCATGCGAATGTTGCGAATGAATTCTATTCGTATCATTCGCATAAATTCGTAAATTAGCATCGGTTATCATGCAAGTAACCGCCCAATTGAAAAATTTAAGGATCGCGCCGAGGAAAGTAAGGTTGATTTCGGATCTGATAAAAGGTTTGGATGCCGCCGCCGCCAAAAGCCAGCTTGACCATCTGATCAAAAAATCATCCGGGCCGATATCCAAACTGTTGGATTCGGCGCTGGCGAACGCGCATAATAATTTCGGTTTGGTCAAAGAGAATCTTTTCATAAAGAATATCGTTGTAGATGAAGGTATGAAATTGAAAAGATTCAGACCGAAAGGATTCGGTTCTACTTCGCCGATCCTGAAGAGATCCTCGCGTATCAAAATGATCCTTGAAGAAAAAGTTCCGGGATTGAAGCTTACCGAGCAGCAGATCAAAGAGCATAAAAAAGCGGAAGAAGCCGTTCCGGAAAAAGCGGAGCCGACCGTGAAAGAAGAAAAAGTTAAAACCGCGGCGCCGAAACCGGAGGCAAAGAAAGGAATCGGCAAAAAGGGATTATTTGGCAAGATTTCCAAGAGATTTTTCAGAAGAAAAGCAATATAAAATGGGTCAGAAAATTTCACCAACTTCATTTAGATTATCGGTAAATAAGGATTGGAAATCCCGGTGGTTTGGCGCGAAAAAATATCCCCAATTTTTAAAGGAGGATGTGGCTATCAGGAAGTTTTTGGAAAAGAAACTCAAGAATATGAGTGTAGATAAGGTGGAAATAGAGAGAAGCCCCGACGTTCTTTCAATCACAATCAGCACCGCCAGGCCGGGCTTGGTCATCGGCCGGGGCGGGACAGGGATTGAGGACTTGAAGGCCGACATAGCAAAACTGATAAAACGGAAAACTGCCGTTCGCCTGGACGTTCAGGAATTCAAGAACCCGGAAACTTCGGCCAGAATTATGGCCGAGCAAATGACCGAACAGGTAGAAAAACGGATGCCTTATAGGAGAGTTTTAAAACAGACGCTGGCTAAAATAATGGCTAATCGCGGCATTAAGGGCGCCAAAGTTAGAATGTCGGGCCGGTTGGATGGAAAGGAAATAGCTAGAACCGAGCATTTGGAGGAGGGAAGCTTGCCGCTTCAAACATTGAGAGCCGTTATAGATTTTGCCGAAGCTACCGCATATACGACTTACGGGACAGTTGGAGTTAAGGTTTGGATACACAAAGGACTTAAATTTTAAATATGTTACAGCCGAAGCGTATAAAACACAGGAAGGTCCACAAGGGCAGGGTTAAAAAAGTCACTTCCCGCGGCCACTATTTAAGCTTCGGAAGCTATGGGCTCAAAGCGGAAGAAAGCGGCTGGCTGAGATCTACCCAATTGGAAGCAGCCCGCCGCGCAATCACGCATTTTATCCAGCGTGGAGGAAAGATTTGGATCAGGGTATTTCCCGACAGACCAAGAACGCAAAAGGGAGCGGAGGTCGGTATGGGCGGAGGGGCCGGTTCCTTATCGCATTTCGTAGCGCCCGTGGAGGGTGGCAGGATAATTTTTGAAATGGATGGTGTGACTGAAAAAGTTGCGAGAGATGCGCTTCGTTTGGCGGCGCATAAACTGCCGGTTAAGACGAGGTTTATTAAGAAATAAGCATTTGCCCACGCGCAGCGTAAGCGAGCATGGTTGCAAATGCTTACCCTGCTCTAACTTTACCGTTAATAGTAAAGATTAGCGCCCAAGGGAGAGAAAGGTTGAATAAAACTCTCGCGCAGGCGACCCGAATAGGGAATTGTTCCGAAGGAACAAAATTACGCCCAGCGCCGGGATATTATCGGTAAAGTTAGGGCCGGGGTAGCGCCAGTTCATAAAAAATTAAAGGGCTTGCTTTAGTCGTTTAAAATAAAAATCAGGCCGAAGCCCGATGTTTGTGCTCTGCGCACTTGGAAGAAAAGCGCATTCCTAAGAAAAGGAGACAAAAAATCCCTAAAACAAAGATTGTTAACCAGAATGGGGTGAGGGAATGGACGATGTCATAAAACTCTCTGCCGGAGTTAATTGGCCAGTAGAAATAAAGCAATAAATTTCCAAAAATAAGCAGGGAAAAGATAATAATTTTAGTGAGCAATATGCCCCAATATTCGCGGCAGAAGTGGCAATCTTTTGACGGCATTTGCATATTTGTTCTCCTTTGTCAAATAAC
>CAYHMZ010000076.1:0-2855 GCA_964357835.1 uncultured Candidatus Saccharibacteria bacterium | reverse complement strand
GAGCCCAGCCAGTTCCGTTCGGATATTTTCAAACAGACACCGCCAGTTAGGAAATAATCAATCTAAATAATATGGAAAATCCAATTAAAAACCCAAAAGAAACGATGTTAATTCCGGAAGAGAGAATGGCTCATCTGGAGGAAGAGAACGCGATGCTTCGTGGGGCCCACGCCGACCTGGTCACTCAAATTGAAGAGTTAAGCAAGAATGCTTTTTATGACAGACTGACCGGTCTAAAAAGCAGAGTTTTCTTTGAGGAAGAAATGAGATATGTCCTCGGCAATGTCTTTCAAAAACGGCATTCGCCGGAAAGACGGCAGGGATCAAATGAAAAAAACGAGGATGTAAGTTTAATAATTTTTGATTTGGATAAATTCAAGAGCGTTAATGATTCGCTCGGACATTTGGCTGGTGACGCGGTGCTTAAAGCCGTAGCTGAAATTATTATAGATTCGGTCAGAGATCTTGATGTTGCCGCGAGATGGGGAGGAGAAGAGCTGGCCGTGGCTCTTGTGGGAGCAAATCTGCAAGAAGCAACGGAAAAAGCTGAAACCATACGAAAAAAAATAAGCGAATTGCAATTTGTCCAATACCCCGATCTTAAAGTAACAATAAGCGCCGGGGTAGCTTCCGCTTCTGATTTTGAAGACCAAACTTCTCTTTTTAAAGCCGCTGACAAAGCCCTCTATAAGTCAAAAAATACCGGTCGCAACAGGGTGACGGCGCATTCAGCAAATTAGTAAAAATCCCAGAAACCTGCTATAATCCTGACAGGTTTTTTGTTTCCAAATATGCCGGAAAAGCAAAATCAAAAAGACAAAGATGTTAATTTTGCTCCACGGCCACCGATAGTGGTCGTTTTAGGCCACGTTGACCACGGCAAAACCTCAATTCTTGACAAGATAAGACAGACAAAAGTCGCCGAAAAAGAAACTGGCGGCATAACCCAGCATATCGGGGCATATCAGGTAGAGCACGCCCCGGCTGGCTCGGCGCAAGCAAAAAAAATAACCTTTCTGGATACGCCCGGTCATGAGGCATTCAGCGCGATCCGCTCGCGTGGAGCAAGAGTCGCCGATGTCGCCGTACTGGTTGTTGCGGCGGACGAGGGCGTAAAATCCCAAACCAAAGAAACGATACAAATCATAAAAGAGGCGAAAATCCCCTTTGTTGTGGTAATAAATAAAACCGATAAGGAGGGGGCGAACCCGATGCACGTAAAGCAAGAACTTGCAGAGCAGGAAGTGATGGTTGAAGGTTATGGCGGAACGGTGCCGGCGGTGGAATTATCGGCCAGAACCGGAGAGGGCATTAACGAACTTCTAGAAATGATTTTGCTTATAGCCGAGCTTGAAGAACTGCAGGCCCCTTTGGACACTCCGGCGAAAGGCGTCGTTATTGAATCCCATAAAGATTCAAGGCGCGGCATAGTCGCGACGGGACTCGTCACGGAGGGTGAATTGAGGGTTGGCGATTGGGTCTCGGCCGGTGATGCTTTCGGCCGCATAAAATCACTTGAAAATTTTCTGGGCAAACCGATTGAGGTAGCGACCGCGTCACAGCCCTGCGCAATACTTGGCTGGGAAATATCGCCCCGGGTTGGCCAGGAATTCAAAGTGGCGGCCAGTCGCGAGGAAGCCGAAAAAAAATCTCTGACGGAATCAATTCTCGGACCGATAAACGTATTCGCCAAGGAAGTCGGAACTGAAGGCGAGGTTACAAATAAAAAAATTGCTAATTTGATCATAAAGGCGGATGTCCAAAGCTCCCTTGAAGCGATAGACCAGGTATTGAGGGCGATTCGCTCGGAAGAGGTCGGTTATAACGTGGTGGATTACGGGGTCGGTGCGATAAATGAC
Organism: uncultured Candidatus Saccharibacteria bacterium; assembly: GCA_964357835.1. Lineage (GTDB taxonomy): Bacteria > Patescibacteriota > Minisyncoccia > 2-02-FULL-40-12 > IGHO2-01-FULL-4-A > CAIUCV01. The sequence goes on along the minus strand of CAYHMZ010000076.1, from coordinate 996 downwards.
ACTGATGTAAAAAATGCGATAGCAAAAAAGGCGTCTATTATCGGGTTTCGTGTGAGCGTTGACGAATCAGTAAGACAAATGGCCGAAAGGGAAAAGATATCGGCGCAAACATTTGATATTATCTACGGTTTAGCCGAGGCCGTCCGCTCAATTATGTCGGAGTTTCTTGAGCCGGAGATCAAACGGATTCCCCTGGGCAAGGTGAAAATCATCGCTATCTTTAAAAATCTCGGCAAATCACAGGTTGTCGGAGGCAAAGTAACCCAGGGCAAAGCAGTGCGCGGAGCCATAATTGACGTTATAAGAAACGGGGCCTTGCTGATAACGGGGAAATTGGGCCAACTCCAGCACGACAAAGCCGACGTTGCCGAGGTGACCGAGGGTCTTGAAGCGGGAATACGTTTTGATATGCCGTCTGTGCCGGCAAAACAAATACAACCGATCAGCGCCTCAACGTTGATAAAGGAGGGGGATGTTCTAGAAATCTACGAAGAGGAAAAAATTAAAAGAAGCATCTAAGATTTGGCGACTGAACGACTTAAAAAACTCAACGACCTTCTACGCGACGAGGCCGGCAAGATACTCAAAAAAGAGCTGGAGCTCAATGACGCTTTGGTAACCGTGGTGCGGGCCGATATCTCCCCCACCCTGGAACACGCGACCATTTGGATCTCGGTTTTTCCGGAATCCCAGGAGGGACAGGCGTTGCGGGAAATAAATCAGAATATATATTCTCTGCAGCAAGCACTGAACAAGAGATTGGTAATGCGGCCAGTGCCGAAAATAAGATTTGAGATAGACAGAACCGAGGAAGAGGCCGCCTATATTGAAAAACTTATTGATAATACGGTCAAATCCTGATAAAATAGTGGCGAATAGTAATCATATTGAAAAGGTATTTTGAAAAGTAAATAAATAATTTGCAGTGTGTATCGTTACCACTTATAATTATAGCGTGGGCATTGATTTCGCTTGGAACAACGATAAAGCGAACCT
>CAYHMZ010000075.1:0-2878 GCA_964357835.1 uncultured Candidatus Saccharibacteria bacterium | reverse complement strand
CTGTGGATAACTTTTGGTACTCTCAAGGGCTAGCCCCCACACCTATTGAGCATTTGCAAGTCGTACCTGTTCTGCTCATCAAAACGGCTGTTATTCACATAGCTCTGGTTATGTTAATGACAAGTGGTCAAAGAAAACTTGCGGTATGCAGAACCTATATTCAATAAGTGTGGGGGCTAGGGCAAGAAGTTCTTAAACCATTTGGCCAGTTTCCCAAAAAAGTCGGAAGAAAAGCGATTTGCGGAACCCATCTTGCCGCCCGGAAGTTCTTTTTCAAATCCCCACATCACCAAACCGGCCGCCACTGCAAAAGCGGGGTCTGATGCAAAGTCGGGTAATTCTTCCGCCAAGTGGCTTTTTCCTGCATAGGCGGAAAGTTTCAGATGATCTTTGGCAAAATTTATCAGGCCTTCAAGATTTGCTCCCCCGCCTGCCAGGACTATTCCCGACGGTAAAAGATAAGTGCGCGGCAATTTTTTAATTTCAGCGGAGATAAGATCAAAAAGTTCAGAAACTCGGCAGTCAATTATTCTGGCAATTTGCTTGCGAGGCACTTCCATGCCTTCCTCGCCAAGTATTTCGGAAAGATTAACTTGGCCCTTCTTTCCGCTTTCATCATTGCCCACGAAGCCATATTGGCGTTTTATTTCCTCGGCCTTGTCTATGGAAGTGCGGAAGGCCACCGCGATGTCATTTGTTATGTGCCGGGAACCGACGGGCAGTATTGCCGTGTGTATCAACTCTCCTTCATGAAAAAGTGCCATTGAAGAAACTCCTCCTCCAAAATCAATGTTTAACACTCCATGTTCGCGCTGATGTTTATCAAGTATTGATTTTGACGCCGCCAGGGGCGCGAATACGAATTCCGCAACCTCAATATTATTTGCATTTACGCACTTTGCCAGATTCCTGATATGGGGAGACAGGCCTTCAACAAGCAAAACATCGGCTTCCAATCTGATACCTTTCATGCCCAAGGCGTTTTTTACGTGCTCCTGGGAATCAATAGTGAAGCTTTTAGGTATGACGTGTATTATTTCCCTGTTAGGCGGCAAACTTATAGTAGAGGCGGCGTCCAGTACGCGGCCGATGTCGTTTTGAGTTATCTCGCTGTCGGCTCGAGAAACGACGATTACCCCCCGCGACAATTGAGTTCTTATGTGAAGACCGTTAAGGGAAACATAGGCCTCGTTGATCTTTACTCCCGCCATTGATTCGGCCTGGTTCACGGAATCGCCGATATTATTTATCGTTTCTTCCATGTCAAAAATAGCCCCTCGGCGCAAACCGGTGGAGGGCACGCTGCCGATACCCATAATTTGAGGGTGGGCGATCTCACGGTCTACCCCTGCGATTATGGTTTTAACGGCGAAGTTGCCGACATCAATTCCGCATATTACATGCTGGCGCACTGAACTAATTAATAGTAAGTAGTTTATAGTTGGTAGTCGGAAATTTTTTCGTCTACCCACTGCCCACTACTCACTACCCACTTTTTTAATATTTCCTCCTGTAATTTGAACATTTTCTCTGCTTCCTTCCTAGACTTCTCGTGGTCATAACCCATAAGATGCAACAAACCGTGGACAGTTAAAAGAGCGAGCTTGGAACCTAAGCTCGTACCTTCTTTCAAAGCGCTTCTTTTTGCCACGGGAAGACAGATGAATATGTCTCCCAAAGCGATTATACCATTGTCAACCGGCTTTTTACTAACCTTGCCGTTGATGGGGAAAGACAGAACATCAGTTACCCTGTTTTTACCCAGATATTTTTTATTCAGGGCTTTAATTCGGTCTTCGCCCACCAGATTGATTGACAGCTCAATGTTTTTCCCTTTGAGACCCAGTTTTCTTATCGCTTTTTGCGTTATCTCTTTGAAAAACTTCAACCCGTATCTTTTGTCAGCGGTAAAATTGCTAAAAATTAGATCAATCACAAATTAAAAATATTTATTGTAATAATTCCTTCGCGATTTTGCTGACCGTTCCTCCATCGGCTTTGCCTTTGAGTTTTGCCATGGCCGCGCCGATCACCTTGCCCATATCTTTGGGCCCTTGGGCATTCAGATCGGCAATGACCTTTTGGATTTCAGCGCGAACCTCCTCTTCACTCGCCTGTTCCGGCAGATATGCGGCCAGAATGTCCATTTCTGATCTTTCTTTTTGGGCAAGGTCTTCCCGTCCCCCGGCCTTGAATTGCTCAATCGCTTCTTTGCGTTTCTTCGCTTCGCCGGCAATTACTTCCAAAATCTCGTCGTCGGTTAACTGACTTTGTTTTTCCAGTTCGGGAATATCGGAAGTCGTTTTGCTCAATTGTGTCCGTTTGCCCACCTCTCTATTTTTTATTGCCGTCATCAGTAAACCCAAAACCGACCGCTTCAACTGGTCCCCAGATTTCAGGGCCTCATTTAATTCTTTTTGGAGTTTTTCTTTTAGCATGCGAATTTGTCCAAGAGCGAAGCGATTGGGCAACAAAATTTAGCACCCGCCTAAGTTTTGCTCCGCAAAATTTTGGCGGGTAAGTATTTGTTTCCGTGCTCGCTTCGTTGCGCTCGGACAAATACTTATAACCCCAACTTCTGTTTCACTTTTTTCTTTTCTTCTTCAAACGTTTCTTCGTCGTACTTGCCCAATCGTTCAAGCCGTTTTCTAAGCGACCTCAATTCTTCGCGCATAATAGCGCGGTTTTTTTCAACGCGCTCGGTTGGCTTTTTCGTGAAATATTTTGACCTTTTCGCCCTAATTAAAAGCCGGCCCTGCTGAACCAGGCGGCTAAACCGCCTCATTAAAGAGCCGATGCTTTCATTTGGTTTTCTTTTAACTTCCATAAAATACCTCCTTTCCAAATTTGTCCAAGAGGACAAGCGTAATCGCGCAGT
>CAYHMZ010000074.1:0-2880 GCA_964357835.1 uncultured Candidatus Saccharibacteria bacterium | reverse complement strand
GATTTTTTTATCCAGAAAAACGAGAAAATTTCAATGAGATTTGTCTGACCAGAACGCCAGAGCAAAAAGTAATGGGGCCGGAGCGCTATTTCTTCCCTTCTTTAATGAGTTCGGCAATGCTTTGCGGCACTTCCTCGTAATGGTCAAACTCCATGTTGAAAGTGCCGCGGCCTTCCGTCAAAGAGCGAATCGTCGTCGCATAGCCGAACATTTCCGAAAGCGGAACTTTGGAATCAATAACCTTAAGATTAAGCGGGGAACGGTCGCTCATTTTTTCAATCTGCCCCCGGCGTGAGTTCAAATCTCCGGTAGCTTCTCCCAAGAATCTCTCCGGCACAATAACTTCCACTTTCATTATCGGCTCAAGCAATATCGGCTTGGCTCTTTTTGCCCCTTCATGCAAAGCCATCGCGGCGGCGATCTTAAAAGCGATTTCGGAAGAGTCAACCTCGTGATAAGTGCCGTCGTAAAGCGTTACTTTCATATCAACCATCGGAAAACCGGCGATCACTCCTTTATCCAGCGCCTCATGCACGCCTTTTTCCACGGCCGGGATAAATTCCTGCGGAATAACGCCGCTTTTAATGGCATCCACAAATTCAAAACCTTTGCCCCTTTCCTGCGGCTCCAAGCGCAACCATACGTGGCCGTATTGGCCGCGTCCGCCTGACTGCCTTATATATTTTCCTTCAGCTTCAGCCGTTGTCTTGATCGTTTCCTTATAGGCCACTTGCGGCCGCCCGACATTGGCGCCGACTCCGAACTCGCGCTTCATTCTTTCAACAATAATATCCAAATGCAGTTCGCCCATTCCTGAAATAATCATTTCACCGGTTTCCTCGTCGGTTTTCATTCTAAAAGTAGGATCTTCATCCGACAATTTTCTCAAAGCCAAACTCATTTTTTCCTGGTCGGCCTTGGTCTTGGGTTCAATGCGAAGCGATATGACCGGTTCAGGGAAAACGATTTTTTCAAGAATAATCGAGTCATTGACGGCGCAAAGCGTATCTCCCGTTTTGGTCGCCTTGAGGCCCACCGTGGCGGCTATGCCCCCGGCGTAGACTTCCTTGATCTCTTCCCTGTCGTTTGCCCGCATCCGCAAAATTCTCCCGATTCTTTCCTGCTGGCCGTTTGCGCTGTTGAGAACATAGGAACCGGCGGTCAAAACACCGGAATAAACGCGGAAGTAAGTTAATTGGCCAACGTAAGGATCGGTGGCCACCTTAAAAGCCAAAGCGGCAAAGGGCGCGCTTTCATCGGGTTCGCGCGTTAGCTCATCTCCAGTTTTAGGGTCAATACCCTTAACGGCTTCTTTATCAACGGGGGACGGTAAGAAATCAATAACGCTGTCAAGCACAAACTGGACGCCTTTATTTTTCAAAGCCGAACCGCAATAAACCGGGACCAGCTTGTTTTCAATGGTCGCCTTTCTCAAAATAGCCATAAGACGTTCAGCTGGAATTTCTTTTCCGTCAAGAAATTCTGTCATTGCGTCATCGTCCTGCTCAACTATTTTTTCCACCAGTTCGGCGCGAGCTACTTCAGCTCTTTTTTTCAAGTCCTCCGAGGGGATCGGGGCCTCCACCATGCGTTCACCGTATTCGCCCTCAAAGGTAAAATATTTCATTTCAAACAGATTCACCACCCCTTGAAACTTGTCCTCTTCTCCGTCCGGCAGCTGCATCCTGACCGCATTTGGCGTCAGCCGTTCAAGGATTGACCTGAACGATTTTTCAAAAGACGCGCCCAGCCGGTCAAGTTTGTTGATAAAACAAACCCGCGGCACTTTATAATCATCGGCATAACGCCAATTCGTTTCGGACTGCGGCTCAACGCCGGCAACGCCGTCAAACACCACCACTGCCCCGTCAAGCACCCGAAGCGACCTTTTTACTTCCACGGTGAAATCAATATGCCCCGGGGTGTCAATTATATTCAGGCGGTATTCGTTTTCTTTTGTTTTCGACAAACCGACTTTGTGCCAATAGGCCGTAACCGCCGCCGAAGTTATGGTGATGCCCCTTTCGCGCTCCTGCTCCATCCAGTCCATTATCGCCTCGCCCTCGTGAACCTCGCCGATCTTATGCGACAAACCCGTGTAAAACAAAACCCGCTCGGTAGTTGTCGTCTTCCCGGCGTCAATGTGGGCAACTATGCCTATGTTACGAATTTTTTCTATCGGATAGTCGGCCATAATTTAGCGACTAGTAATTGGTGACTAGTAATTGGTGAAAAAGCTAGGGAAATCAAGGGTTTTTTAGTTAAATTTGACAAGGGTTAACGAGATATGATATAATTTAGGCAGGAGGTCACCCCATGCTTGCCCTAATCACGCTGTTGACAATTCTCTCAGCCATCCCGGCCGCTCTCGCGATAAGCAAGATCGGCAAGGCAATTGATGCTGCCATTCTCCTCACGGAGCTCGACCTCGATGAGGGGGAAAAAGACAGCAGAATGGAACCCCTTCTCGCGGCGGCGAGGAGATGGGCAACGCCGGCGATAGTATTTGGGTTTTTATGCCCCTTCCTGGCCGGCGTCGGTGTTGCCATGGCCATTCTCCGGTAAATATCCGCCCCGCCTGCAAAGTACACTCCGGTGGAAATGCAGGCTTTTTTGTTTTCTAAATTTCTATCCCCACACCAACTTTGCGAACGCTATCCCCGCCCTAACTTTGCCGGTAACAAAACAGCGCTGGGCGTAGATTGCTCTTGCAGAGCAATTCCCTATTCGGGCCGCCTGCGCAGTTGCTTTCATTCGCCTTTCATTTTATAAAAACTATCTAATTATCAACGGCAAAGTTAGAGGGGGATGAGCATTTGCTACGATGCTCGCTACGCTGCGCGTCGGCAAATGCTCACCACGCGAAGTGTGCAAACGCCT
>CAYHMZ010000073.1:0-2917 GCA_964357835.1 uncultured Candidatus Saccharibacteria bacterium | reverse complement strand
ACAAAAGACGGGGGAAAAGACCCTCTTTCCTCCGGCAAAAATATTAGCGGGCGGGCATCGTACAACATGGAAAGCCGTTTTGCCGCGGTATGGCTTTTTATCCCGCCCCTCATGTAATAACAGAGGCAAAAAAGAAAAAGAGCGTGCTCCCGTGTCCCCGGAACAAGCGTCTGAGGCATATTTTGCGGAGTTTGCGGCGGCACCGCATTAGGCAGGTTATATGGGTATGTCTTGCGAAGAAAGGCACCTAATAATTTCCCCAATATGCACTCGGCTTTCGCCGTGTCCACTATAAGCATCGGGGCCTCCTTGTCAAAAAACTATGAGTCGGCTCATTATAGCAGAATCGGAAACATCATCAAAACTCCCGCCAGGCGGGCGGGCTGGAGGGAGGATAAATTGTAGGAAGGCCTATTCTGTCGTCTTGCCGTCAAAATGTTCGCCTTCATCTGCCATGGCGTCCGCTTTCGTAGGATGAACCGTGCCATCTTTATGGTTGGGCGGAGAATAAACCGTATAAAGTTTCATCTCCTCGGTTTCCGAAGTGTTAATGATGTTGTGTTCGGTGCCGGCGGGAACCACGACGGCGGAACCGTCCGTGAGCTCTGATTCCTTTCCGTTCAAAACCGTCTTTCCGTTCCCCTTCTCAATGCGGATAAATTGGTCAAGCTGGTGGACCTCCGAACCGATTTCTTCTTTCGGTTTTAAGCTCATTACGACCAGCTGGCTATTTTTCGCCGTATAGAGGACTTTCCTGAAATTTCCGTTATCAAGCGAGTCTTTTTCTATGTTTGTTACGTATCCCATAATGATTGTCTCTGCGCCGCATTGCTTAATCCGGCGCGTTAATTTGCCGGCGTTGGAGTTTGCGCCGCAAGTGATTCGTCTTCCTTTTTCTCCATTTCCTTTTTTTGTTCGTCGGTCATCTTGCTTAATTCTTCGGGATGAGCTTCCATCCCGTGCTCCGCCAGTTTTTGTTTGACTTCTTCGTTAGTTTCTCCTGTAGCGACAAAATCGCACGTACCGCTGATTTCTCTGCATTTTAATGTTTTCATAAAATTTTTACGCTTAATGATTTAAACGGAATGAGATTTTTTGCTGAAAACGTAAAGATAAAGAATATCCAGGATGCCGACGGTGTTTACCAGCAGTAAAATAACGAACCAAACGTTGGCTCCCCGCCGGGCCGATTTCCACAATGCCAGTCCCTTCCAGATAAGCGACCAAATCAAAACCGGCGCGAGGAACAGCCATCCCCAGCCCGCCATAAACGACCAGGATTGTCCTCCCCATCCTCCCATTATACCTCCCCAATTCCCCATCATGTTATACATAAAACGCTGGCTATTAGCCGGCCGGGATGTCTTCAACGATGACAAGCCGACTGGCTGACGGCCTATTTATTGATCAGATAATCTTATTCTAACACAACTCCCCAATTAAATATCCACTTCTTCAAAAGCTAAGTGTTTCGCCGCGCCTTGGAACGGTCAAGTTTAGTTAGATGCTGTTTGCGTAAACGCACACTTTCCGGAGTGATCTCAAGATATTCGTCTTCGGCCATCACCTCAAGGCCGCGCTCAATGGTCAATGGCAACGGAGGCGTTAAATTGATCGCCTCATCGGATCCGGAAGCTCGTACATTAGAAAGCTGTTTGCCCTTTGTCGGATTAACATACATTTCTTCGCCTTTTGATGTATTGCCGATAACCATACCCTCATACACTTCGGTACCCGGGCCGATATAGAGAGCGCCTCTTTCCTGCAAACCCCACAACGAATAACCCAGCGCCTTGCCGTTGGCCATTGATATCATTGAACCGACGGTTCGTCTGCGTATCTCTCCGGCGTAGGGCTTAAATCCGGTAACCCGCGAGGAGAGAATACCTTCGCCTTTTGTATCTATAATAAACTGGTTTCTATAACCCAAGAGGCCCCTTGTCGGCCCTTCAAAAGAAATCCTTATTGTCTCGTGCGCGTGGAATAAATTGGTCAGAACAAATCCCCGCGCGCCAAGATATTTGATTATCGCACCCTGATATTCGGCTGGCGTATCTATTATCACTTCTTCAAATGGCTCAAGTTTTATTCCGTTTTCTTCATTAATAATAACTTGCGGCTGTGAAACCTGGACTTCGTAGCCGGCGCGGCGCATATTTTCAAGAAGGATCGCGATGTGCAATTCGCCCCGGCCGCGGACGGCAAAACTATCCGTAGAAGAAAAATCAACTTGAAGTCCGACGTTTACTTCCAGCTCCCGTTCAAGATATTCGCGCAACTGCCGGGAAGTGACGAATTTTCCCTCTCTTCCGCCGAAAGGCGAGTTATTTATCAAAAACGTTAAGGCGATGGTCGGCTTGTCAACCGCTATGGCCGGCAACGATTTTGCGTCCGGGTCGGTCGTTACCGTCTCGCCGATATCAATATCGGCGAGACCGGCGATCAACACGATATCACCGGAACCCGCTTCGGGCACTTCCACTTTCTCAAGGCCCTTAAACGTAAAAATTTTATTGATCCGTCCGGAACGGGTTTCGCCATCGGGCTTTTTCATAAAAACATCTTGATTTACCCGGATAATGCCTTCGTAGATTCGGCCGACGGCAAGACGGCCCATAAAATTATCGTAACCGAGATTGAACGGCTGAAGCATCAACGGCTTGCCGTCAAGTTCGTCGTCTGAAGCGCATGGAACATGAGAAAGGATCGTATCAAGAAGCGGGGTAAGATCGCCTGATTCATCGTCGGGTTTAAGTTTGGCTATTCCTTGGCGGCCAATTGCATAAATAACCGGGAAATCCGCTTGTTGTTCGTTGGCGCCGAGTTCAAGAAAAAGTTCAAGCACTTGTTCTTTGCAACGGATAGGATCAGCCGCCGGTTTGTCTATTTTATTTATAACAACAATCGGTCTAAGTCC
>CAYHMZ010000072.1:0-2918 GCA_964357835.1 uncultured Candidatus Saccharibacteria bacterium | reverse complement strand
GCATGCGTAAAATACTTTCCAAATACGAACCGGATAAGATTGAAGCGCCTAATTTGGTGCAGGTTCAGCTTGATTCGTATCAGTGGTTTCTTGATGTCGGCTTAAAAGAACTGCTGAACGATATTTCGCCTATTGAGGACTGGACGGGCAAAGAAGTGGAATTGAGATTTTTGGATTTTAGGCTGGAAGAACCAAAATACAACGAGAGGACCGCCAGAGAAAAGAATATAACTTATGAGGTGCCTCTGCGGGTCAAGATATCACTGACGAACAAAAAGACCGGAAGAACTCAAGAGCAGGAAATTTATCTCGCCGATTTCCCCCTGATAACACCGCGGGGTACTTTTGTCATTAACGGGGTTGAGCGAGTTGTAATTTCTCAACTCATCCGCAGTCCCGGCGCATTCTTTTCATTATCCCGTTCAAGCCGTTATAAACGGCTTTTTAGTGCTAAAATCATCCCCTCCCGCGGAGCTTGGCTGGAGTTTGAAACGGAATCAAGCGGTGTCATTTCCGTCAGGATTGACCGCAAGAGAAAAATTCCCGCGACTTCAATTCTGCGCGCGTTCGGCATAGGAAAAGACGAAGACATCAAAAAATTGTTTGCCGATGTGGATACCAATCCCGAGATGCAGTATATCGTTTCAACGATAGTTGCCGATGCGGCTTCATCGGAAGAAGAGGGTTTAATTGAAATGTACAAGCGTATCCGCCCCGGTGATCCGGCAACGGTTGATAATGCCCGGCAGATGATAAATAACATGTTTTTCAACTTCTCCCGATATGACCTCTCGCGAGTCGGACGCCATCGCACAAACCAGCGCTTCCAGAGAAATTATCCCTTGGACGAAAAGAACCGCGCCCTGAAAGTAGAAGATATTATTGACGTGCTGAAAGAAATAATCCGTTTGAACAATAATCCCGAAGCTCAACCGGATAACATAGACCACTTGGGCAACAGACGGGTAAAAACTCTTGGAGAACTTCTTCAAGACAAATTGAGGTTGTCTTTCGCCAGAATGGAACGTATCGTCAAAGACCGCATGAGTACGTCGGATCTGGAAATTGTGACTCCGGCGCAGCTTATCAATTCACGACCTTTCGTGGCCGCAGTTAAAGAATTCTTTTCTTCGGGCCAGCTTTCCCAGTTCATGGACCAAGTTAATCCGCTGGCCGAACTTGAGCACAAGCGGAGATTGTCTGCCTTGGGCCCCGGCGGTCTTACCCGTGAAAGAGCGAGCTTTGAGGTTCGCGATGTCCACCCTTCCCATTATGGAAGGATCTGCCCGATACAAACTCCTGAAGGTCCGAATATCGGGCTTGTGGGTCATTTGTCTTTGTACGCCAAGGTCTCGCCTCTCGGTTTTATCCTCTCCCCTTATCGCAAGGTAATTAACGGGCGGATCACCGATGAAATTGATTATCTGGACGCTACCGAGGAGGAACGATACGTAATCGCCCACGCCGGCGTTAAGCTTGACGAGAAAGGCGGATTTACGGAGACAAAAATCCCTTCCAGAGTTCACGGCGAATTCGGTTTGGCAAGACCGGATGAGATCAACTACGTTGACGTTTCTCCGAAACAGCCATTTTCCGTAGCCACATCCCTGATACCATTCCTTGAAAACGACGATGCCAACCGCGCCTTGATGGGTTCTAACATGCAACGCCAAGCCGTCCCGATCATTTCTCCCGAAGCTCCGATCATAGGCACCGGACTGGAGGAGAAGGTCGCGCGCGATTCCGGCATGATGGTCATTGCCGCCGACCCGGGAACGGTTAAAAAAGTTGATAGTTCCCAGATAATCATTGAGGATGCCGAGGGCGATGAAAAAAAGTACGACTTGCTTAAATTTGTAAAATCAAACAGCTTCACCGCCATCAATCAGAGGCCGATCGTAAAACCCGGCCAAAAAATAAAGAGAGGTGAGGTATTAGCCGACGGCCCGGCTACTTGCGAAGGCGAATTGTCGCTGGGAAGAAACCTGGTCGTGGCTTTTATGTCCTTTGAGGGGGCTAATTTTGAAGACGCGGTTGTTCTGTCGGAAAAACTGGTCAAAGAGGACTTGTTCACTTCCATACATATAGAAGATTATTCAATTGACGTCAGAGAAACCAAACTCGGCCCGGAAATCACAACCTATGACATTCCTAACCGCTCCGAAGAAAAACTTAAAGACCTGGACCCGGACGGTATCGTAAGGGTGGGGGCCGAAGTTCGCTCGCAAGATATTCTTGTGGGAAAGATATCGCCAAAAGGCGAAATTGACCTAACCGCCGAGGAAAGATTGCTCCGGGCGATATTCGGCGAAAAATCGCTGGATGTCAAAGATACTTCTTTGACGCTGGACTACGGCAAAATAGGACGGGTTGTCGGTATTCGGATATTCTCGCGGGAACAAGGCGATAAGCTGCCGGCTGGCGTTATTAAGACCATCCAAGTATCAGTCGCTCAAATGAGAAAAGTGCAAGTAGGCGACAAGCTGGCGGGAAGACACGGGAATAAAGGCGTTATTTCCACCATTCTGCCGGAAGAAGATATGCCGTTTCTGCCGGATGGCCGGCCGGTTGATATGATCTTGAGTCCGCTAGGCATCATTTCCCGTATGAATATCGGGCAGGTGCTGGAAACCCATCTCGGTTGGGCGGAAGCAAAGCTCGGCCAGCGTGTAGCCGTTCCATCCATGGCCGCCGCCACCGAAGAGATGATAAAAGAGGAGCTGCGCAAAGCGGGCCTGCCGGAAGATGGAAAAATATACGTTTATGACGGCAGAACCGGCGAGAAGCTTCACCAGAAAACCACGGTAGGCGTGATCTATTTCATGAAATTAATGCACATGGTTGAAGACAAGATCCATATGCGCTCCATCGGCCCCTATTCCCTGATCACCCAGCAGCCGCTGGGCGGCAAGATCGGA
>CAYHMZ010000071.1:0-3061 GCA_964357835.1 uncultured Candidatus Saccharibacteria bacterium | reverse complement strand
TATTGATGGGTTTTAGCTATCATTTCCTGCTGTTTTGCCACGTCTTTTGAGACGTCATGTTCGGTGTATGACACATTGTGCTGTTTAAAATACTCCTTGGCCATTTTGCAGTAAGCACAGCCCGGGGTTGAATATATTTCTACTTTATTTTTGTCGGCGGGGGTTAACATTAAGACAATTTTATCACAGGGGACCTAGGCGGGGCAAATTAAAAACTCCCGGTTGTCCGAGAGCACTTACTATTTTGCTCCCCTCATTCTTTTCACAAGCTCCCAAAAAAGAAAGAAAGAAATGGAACTAAAAAGAGCGAATAGAACGGGTGGCCAAATATAGGACCATCGAGATGCTTCAAGCGGCGAAAAATTCCTGAAAAAGCTTAAAACGACGCCAACGCCCAGCCAAGAGGAGAAGAAAGCAGAAAAAGCGAGGAAAAAAGTTTTTAATTTTCTCATCGGGGGTTCCTCCTTTCGTAGTTTTGGTAGTGAATTGTCTTAATCTCATGGCTGTTCTTCGGCCAAAATAGAGTCCTTGTAGAGTACTCGTACTCAATCTGGATGTGACTAACAATAAGGTGGCCGCTGATCAGGCCGGTAATTACCGTGCCGCCAAGTTTAACTATCTTACCTCCCGTAAAACTGGGCCAGGCATAATTCACCTCTTTTATCAGATGGAAACTAAGTTTTGCGAGATCAAAAGAGGATTGAGCAACCCACATCTCTCCCGCTAAATTATTGTATACTCTGTCTCCCCACTTCTCCTCCTGGAGGTTTTTTTTCGGTTCAAACGATAAAATCCAGTATTTTTTTCCCTCAAAAATCTCGCTCCTTCCAAGAATAAAAAGATATTTATTGAAGAAACCGGGGTTGATGAAGACGGCGTCCTTTTTTAGTTCAAATCTGGAATTGCTTACTGGGATCTCGTTCCTGGATACCAGTTTTTTATAGAGACCTTCCTTGTCTCTTTTTACAACATAAAGCTTCTTTTCCCTCTCCGCGACTATGCGGTTTTTGATATTTTCGGTGATCTCTATCTCCTCATGGATAAAATTATCCGCAACATATAAGGAGTCCTTTATATTTTTCTCCAAAAATTTAGCCGCAATCTCATCGGCGGTCAGCGCCTGCCCGAATGTCGGACTGCGCCCGCCCAAACCGATAAAAACACAGATCGCCACGCACAAGCATCTGATCTTGTTCATACCGCCTCGTTTTTAATGTGCTCCTGACCCTAGATGTAAGGCAATCGAGCGATTTTGTCAACTCTGGATTTACCGGTTTTTTGATATAATTTTGATAGGGCTATGTTCAAATTTTTAATTATTCTGGTAATACTGGCTACCGGGGCCTATTTTGCAATGAACCAAATCCCCTCGTTAAAAGAGCGGGTAATAGAGGCGATCAACCCCGCTGCCAAAGAAGAACGTCTCCTTGGGGAACTAAAGGCCAATCTGGACGAGCTCGGTCAAAGCCTGGATGAAGCCGGGAAACAAAAAAGCTCCGTGGATGTAAAAAGTGGGATTAAAAAGAGCCAAAGCATATTGGGAGAATCCCAGGATCTTATAGAAAAAATCTCAAAAATAAATGGGGATGCGGGAATTATCGGTTCGCAAATCGGGAAAATAATCAACGCTTTTTCCGATAAAACCCCCTACCCCGCCGACCACCTGCAAACAACCCAAACGAGTACGCCGGCGGCGTCTTGCGCGCCGAATTAAATTGCGGTTGTAATTTTTGGAAAATAAAAAAGCCCCGCCAACGGCGGGGCTTTTTTATAACGATCGGAGAGATTTAGTAATCTCTGCCGCCGCCGCCGAAACCGCGTCCACCGCCTCGGCCGCCAAAGCCGCCGCCACTGCGTGGAGCTCTCGGCTCCATAGGCTTGGCTTCATTGACAACGATGGTTCTGCCGTCCAATTCCTGGCCATTGAACATCTCAATGGCTTTTGCGGCCTCTTCCGGAGTTGCCATTTCAACAAATCCGAAACCGCGCGAACGGCCAGACATCCTATCAACGAGGACGGAAGCCGAAACGACGTTTCCCGCTTGGGAAAAGTGCTGTTTCAAGCTATCGTCAGTCGTGTCGTAGGACAGACTGCCTACATATAATTTTGTACCCATTTATCCGACGCAAAAAGGCAAATAAAAAGCGAATTCATTCGCGTATCACTGTCCGATTGCGCCAATGTACTGCTGTAGGATGACCTATTCCCTAAACGCCTAGCCTACGGTTTCCCTACAGCTAATGGCCCCGAGAACACCTACAATACTTCTATTATACTCCCCCTTGTGTAAAAAATGCAATAGTCTCAACTTAATGGGCATATAAGCCAGTAAGTTTGCAATTTGTGTGGTCTGTGTTATAATTTTAGAATCTTTGAAAATTCACCGGAGGAATCCATGAGACCAGTTCTGCTGGCAACGGCCGCTATGATTATTTACGCGATTCAGAATGTTCTCCTGGAACAAAAGCTAGCTAAATATAGCGTTTTCTCTCTACTGACCTATTTTTACCTGATGATGCTGCCACTTGCGGCCGGAGGCTGGATATATTTAAAGTTGACCAATCAACCGACTCCATCTCCGTCCGGCTGGGCAATTGTTCTCGCGATGATGACGGGAATGGCTTATTTCTTGGCAGATTCCTGTTACGTGGGCGCATATACGAATGGAGGAGATATTTTCACAATCGCCGCTATTGTTGTAATGTTTCCCGCTCTGGCGTCAGCAGTCAGATATTTCTGGGTAGGCGGATTGCCGAATGTTTATCAGGTGGCAGGTTATTTATTTGCGGCCCTGGCTGTCTTATTGGTAGCCAAAGGTAACACAATCAGCGTGCCCAAATAGCAATTCCGATGTCCGTTAGTAGCAAAGGCAAAAGCGGACTTTTTAATTGGCCAGAATTTAAATTTAAGCGAGGCCCTCATTACTTTTTGCGTCTTGGTGGCTGGGCAGTTACAAATCTATCGAAATTTTAGAAGTTTTTCGCTGATAAATAAAATTGGGACGTAGTGAAACCACGCCTTTGGCGGGGTTTCACGGAAGGGGTACGATTTTTTTATCCA
>CAYHMZ010000070.1:0-3084 GCA_964357835.1 uncultured Candidatus Saccharibacteria bacterium | reverse complement strand
TCGCTCGCCGATTTGGTTTTAATGGACGCCGAAGCCCATGCCCGTTATATGATGGATACCTTCCGCCTTCGTTCCGATAGGGCAAAAGGACTTCTTGTCGGCTGTCCGGACGATGTAATGTATCCGCGGCCCCAGAACAAAAAAACCGATAATTTTCTTGTTCATTTTCACGGGACATACATTCCTCTCCAGGGCATTCCTTACATAATCAGGGCGGCAAAAATTTTAGAGGACCGGGAAATAGAGTTTAATATCGTCGGCAAACTGTCCACCTATACAGAATCCATAAATTTAAGCAGAGAATTGGGCTTGCAAAAAGTCAATTTTCACGATTATATGCCCTATAAGGAATTGGCTGAATTTATGGCTTCAGCCGATGTTTGCCTGGGCGCCTTTGGCGATACGGATAAAGCCAAACGCATGGGCATTTTTAAGATAGTTGAGGCCATGGCCATGAAGAAACCGGTAATCACCGCAGATACCGTTGCGATGCGAGAATTTTTGACCGACCGCAAGAACGTGCTTTTTTGCAAGATCGCCGACAGTCGAGACTTAGCCGATAAAATAGTTGAACTTAAGAATGATCAAATCTTGCGGGAAAAGATCGCCGAGGGCGGGTACGAACTTTATAAAAAAATGCTTACCCCCAAAAGCATAGGCCGCAGTTTGCTGAAGTTAATAGAAGCGGTGATATAAAATTTTAAGATTTTTCTAATTCAAGATGAAATTATCCATTATTATTCCTGTTTTTAACGAAAAAAATACCGTTGCTGAAATTTTAAAAAAAATTGAAACGGCGGATTTAGGAGTGGAAAAAGAAATAATAATCGTGGATGATTTTTCAACCGACGGCACGCGGGAAATTCTTAAAACAGCGGAGAACAAATTTAAGGTTTTTTATCACGATAGAAATTACGGCAAGGGCATGGCCCTAAGAACCGGTTTTAAAGAAATGACGGGGGACCTTGCCGTTATACAGGACGCCGATCTGGAATACGATCCGAACGATTTTAAAATATTGCTGAATAAAATTGTGGATGAAGATTTACAGGTGGTCTATGGTTCCAGAAGGTTGAACCGCAGTTATCTCAAAGGGCGCCATTCCGGACACCTTTTCGCCATAGGCGGGATCCTGTTGACCTGGCTCACAAATTTTTTGTACGGAACAAATATTACCGACGAGCCGACTTGTTATAAAATGTTTAGAACGGATCTATTGAAAAACATTGATTTAAAATGCGTTCGCTTTGAATTTTGCCCGGAAATTACCGCCAAAATTGCCAAGCAAGGCATTAAAATTCAGGAAGTGCCGATCAGTTATTACCCGCGCCGTAAAAACGAGGGTAAAAAAATTAATTGGAAAGACGCCCTGGAGGCCGTTTGGACGTTGTTGAAATATCGTTTTAAAAAATGAAAAAAGTTTTATTGATAAATCCACCCTGGGTTATCGGTGAAGACAAAAATTTATGGAAGGGAGTGGCCAGTTGTTGGCCCAGTTTGGGTCTGGCTTATATCGCGGCGGTCTTGGAGAAAAACGGCCATCAGGTTCGTTATCTTGACTGTACCGCCGAAAAATATACCGTTGGCGACACAATAAAAGTCCTTGAAAATTTTAAGGACAGATTTGATTTTATCGGCTTGACCGCCACCACCCCCCTGATCAATAACGCTCTGAAGATCGCCGATAGTGCCAGAAAAATTTTTCCTAAGGTCAAAATAATTTTTGGCGGAGTTCATCCATCGGTTATACCCGACGAAGTCATTTCCCGTCCTTCAGTTGATTTTGTAGTTATTGACGAGGGCGAGGAAACAATAAGGGAATTGATCGGGGGCGAAGATCCCGAAAAAATTCTCGGCCTTGTTTATAAAAAAGACGGCCGGATAATAAAAAATTCTTTCCGCCCCCTCATTAACGATCTTAATTCTATTCCTCCGCCGGCCTATCATCTGTTGCCTATGGATAAATATTATCCCGCCGTCGGCAGTTATAAGCGCCTGCCGGCCATGATCCTTTTTGCCACCCGCGGATGCCCGGGCCGATGCACCTTTTGTTACCGGACTTTTCGGGGGGTGGTGAGAAAGCGTTCCGCCGAAGACATCATAAACGAAATCAAGATTTTACAGAAAAATTACGGCACAAAAGAGGTTGCTTTCTATGACGACACATTTACTCTTTTTAAAGATGTCGTCAAAGAATTTTGCAACATAATAATAAACGAAAAAATTGACATCACCTGGTCTTGTTTTACTCGCGTTGACTACATTAACGAAGACATGCTGCTGATGATGAAAAAAGCCGGTTGTCACTTGATTTTATTTGGAGTAGAGTCGGCGGACGAACAAGTTTTGCAGAATATTAACAAAAGGATCTCCTTGGATCAGGTGATGGAAGCGACAAAATTGGCCCGTAAGGTGGGCATAGAAACAAGAGCTTCTTTTATGATTGGCAATCAGGGAGACAACGAAGAGGCAATTAAGAAAACGATAGATTTCGCCGTTAAATTGGATCCGGACGAAGTTCAATTTAATATCGCGACTCCCTATCCCGGGACGGAGCTTTTCAATTGGGCGCAAGAAAAGGGTTATATCAAAACTTTCAATTGGGACGATTACAATGTTTCCAACGTTGTTTTAGAAGCGCCAGGCCTTGATCGGGCCGTGCTTCAGCGCTATTACGAATTAGCCCACCGAAGATTTTATTTCCGGCCCAAAATAATTTTGCGCCGACTTTTACGCACCAGAAGCTGGGAGCAGTTGAAACAGGAGTTAAAAGGAGGTTTAATTTTATTAAGGTTTGTTTATGGAAAATTCAGATAATCACATCAAAAAATATTTCTATAACAATAAAATCATAATTTTGATTTTATTAGGTTCTTTTCTGGCCAGCATTTTTTATTCCTTTCATTTTAGAATTGATCCGCGGGTTGACGCCAAGGCCTACGACATAATAGCCCTTAATGTGATCAACGGCGATGGTTATCGTGAAAATTTAGACAAAGACATCGCTTACGATATTGCCGTTGTCAGAGTCGGGCCTTTGTATGAATATTTTTTGGCCGGAATTTACAAAGTCTTCGGTCATAA
>CAYHMZ010000069.1:0-3108 GCA_964357835.1 uncultured Candidatus Saccharibacteria bacterium | reverse complement strand
GCAAGAATACAATAAGCCTTGCAAATGATAATTTAAAACTTGCCCAATCCCGCCTTAGTCAAAACAACGTTAAGGATGCGAGGTCCTTACTGCAAGCGGCGCTTTTCAATCTCTCTGATCTGTCCAATAAGAAAGCCGGGGATGTCAGGGATCAAATAAATCAGGTCCTGGCCGATCTGAACCACGCAAGCGATAAGCAGCCGATTATTTTCTACGACCCCAAGGAACAAATGAAAAATGGCCAAGCAACCCTCATAACGGCCCGGGACGATGGCGTTAATATGATCGGCGCTGAAGGCAAATTATTTTCTGCTGCGCCTGATGAGCTCAATGAGCTTGGAGAGCTAAAGGTAATTCCGAAATTCCTGTTTAGCGCCCGGACGGCCGTTGGAGCGCTTGACGACTCCGGGAAAATTGCCGTTTTGGATTTGAAATCAAAAAAGATAAGCTCCTACTCTCTGGAAAAAATGTCCGCGACCGCAGATGTCGCGCTTTATGAAAACAATTTTTACTTACTTTCTGAAAATGAAATCTATAAATACGCCGATGCCGTTGTCGGCGGCACCAAACGCACCCAGTGGAATAGCGAACCTATAAGCGGCAAACTGATCGCGCTTGCCGCCGATGGAAACATCTACGCCCTGAATGATGCCGGAAAATTGATAAAATATTATAAAGGCAGGAACGAGGCCGAATTTGACCTTCAGCTTTCTCCGTCCGCAGACAGCAAGATTTTCACTGCCAAGGACTCCGCCTTCCTGTATCTTGCCGACAAAACTAATAAAAAAGTCTACGTTTTTGATAAATCTAGCGGCGAGCTCAAGACATCTTATGATCTTTCCCCCGCCGGCCAGATTCAGGACATATTCGTCTCTCCCCCCGGCACCGTCTGGATTCTCTCAACGGACAACAAGGTCTGGCAGATTAAATAGCGCTCCGGCAATACCTTGCCTTCACTAAGTCCTCGGCTTTGCTCATCAACTAATTCGGCGGAGTTAGTTTCTTCGCTTGCCTGCGGTGGTCGTTCGGGCAAGGAATTGCCTGCGCACTTTTTTTTCAACAGAAAACCGACCTGACTCGGTCGGTTGTTTGCTCTTTCCAAATGAATCTCCGACCAGCAAGCTGTGTCGGAATAGGCTAGTTTAACAGGATTATAATTGTGCGATCGTCAAAATATAATCTTTCTTTCAATTTTTAATCTTTGCCCTGGTTGTAACTCTGGTAAGATCGTAACTCCGGTGATCGCATCGTAACTCTGGTGATCGCAAGACCAGAGAACTCAAGACCAGAAAACAAAAAAGCGCCGCGGGGGCAGGGGTTGAACCTGCTCGCCCACGGCGCGGGAACTACGTTAGCAGAACCGAGGCCCATCCGCTCGCAGTGCGCTTGATGTCATCAAGATTGCGCAATGCCCCAGCGAACTCGTGTTTCTCGGAAACGAGTTCTTGGGCCTGTGCCGCCAGATGGAAGAAGGTGGCCATGAGGGTGAACATCGCCACTTTGTTGCGGAAGAGACGGAGACCATCGGCGAAGTCCCCGGCATCTTTGATTTCCAGGCAAGCGACGCTGCCATTCTCGCGACTGCCGGAACTGATGCTGAACTTGTAGTACCCCTGCCCCGACGGCTTTGGGATGCCGTGGGAGGTACCGCCCTCCGCGACTAGGGTGTCGGTGAACACCTCGATTCGCCGGATGATGTGGTTCGGTTCAAACTGCTCGAGTTCTTCCGGCAGGTAATGGAGCCAGAACCACGGATCGCGATAGGTCTTGAGCTCCTTTTCCGCGATCAGCTCGCAGGCATCACGCCCGCTGTGCCTGACGTTGTAACCGAGACGCCACAGGTAGCGAGTGAGTTTTTCGGCTCTCGCCTGGTCCCACCCGCATTCCTGCCGCAACAACTTTGTGAAGATACTGACTTTGAACATACTTTCCTTCCTTGGCCGCTGTTAAGCGGAACTACAGTGCTTTTGGGGCCTGTAGCACACCCCTATTTACTACACCTTAATTATACCACACTTTTACCCAAAAAGCAAGAAAACCCCTAAAAACCCTTGAAAAATAAGGGTTTTTGAGCACTTTTAAGAATTGTGAACCATCATAAAATCGGGCGGTGCCCGATTTTATGTTTCCATAGATAGCAAGACGGGGCGGTCTATATTCTATGTCCGACTTCGCAAGTCGGACAATAAGAGGCTAATAAAGACCAGAGCAAGCCCGCTTAAATTTTTGCATCTTGGCGGCTGGGCAGGACTTCGGCTGAGCTCAGCCGAAGCCGTACAAATCCATTGAAATTTTAGAAGTTTTTCGCTGATAAATAAAATTGGGACGGAGTGAAACCACGCCTTTGGCGGGGTTTCACGGAAGGGGTACGATTTTTTTATCCAGAAAAATGAGAAAATTTCAATGAGATTTGTCTGACCGGAACGCCAGAGAAAAAATTTAAGCGGGCGAGCGGTTATTTGAGTTCAACTACTCCCCCTGCCTCTTCCAGTTTCTTTTTCAATTCCTCGGCCTCTTCTTTCTTTATCCCCTCTTTGACGACCTGCGGGGCGGCGTCAACCAGGTCTTTCGCCTCTTTTAATCCCTTGCCGGTAACTTCTCTGATCAACTTAATAACCTGGATTTTCTGCTGACCGGCCTCTTTCAAAATAATACTGAAAGAATCTTTCTCCTCGGCCGGGCCTGCGCTTTCTTCATTGCCACCCGCTGATGGAGCGGCCATCATCGCGGCGGACACGCCGAATTTTTCTTCAAGAGCTTTCACTAGTTCATTAAGCTCGACCACCGACATAGATTCTATTTGTTTGATAAATTCATCTTTGTCCATTTTTAAAAAATTATCAGTTTCCAGTGTTCAGTTTTCAGTTAAAAATCTGTAAACTGTAAGCTGTAAACTGTAAGTCAATTTTTATTTTTAGATATTTGATTCAACACTATTGCCAACGCGTTGACAGGATACATCAACATACCGAGCAATCTTGCAATCATAACTTCTTTAGTCGGCAGTTTGGCAAATTCGGTGAATTCCGCCAAATCCATAAATCTTCCGTTCCAAAATGCCCCAAAATATTTCAGCGCGGGATTCTTTTTCGCGAAATTATAAACCGA
>CAYHMZ010000068.1:0-3150 GCA_964357835.1 uncultured Candidatus Saccharibacteria bacterium | reverse complement strand
TTTCAACCAGAGTGAAGCCATTAGGTTTTAGGTTTTGGGTTTGATTTGACATTTAGATTTTGAAATTTGGATTTTTATTAGAAATTAGGAATTAGGCATTAGAAATTATCTCCAGTTGAACAAATGGTCTTCCGCACTGATGGATATCGGCCTTCCTTTTTCACTCCAAGTTACTGTAACAACAACTTTCTTTTCAACGTCGGGGGAAATGGTGCTAATTGTCACCGCGCGCTTAAATAGCGTATCGCCTCCGCTGTCATAACTGAAAAAGCCGGTGCCGCTGTCTTTTTTTAAATAAGAATCGGCAAAAGCCATCAAGGATTGCGAGTTCCATTGAACCCTATAGTTTCCATCGGGGATTCCCGCGCCGAAAGGGTTATTTGCGTGCCAGTCGCTGTCGCGGATGTTTCTGACTGTTTCCATCCCCTCCTGAATCAGACCGCTGGCTATGAAATTATTCTTAATCAGCTCCGCATCGCCGATATTGATGAATAAAATATAAAAAACGGCTGTGAGGGCGATGCTGAAAATAAGAAGCGAAACTAATGCCTCAACAAGAGTGAACCCAGCACCACTTTTTTTCAAAAAGTGGTGCTGGGTGAATCCCTTTTCAGGTTTTGGGTTTTTAATCATTGGGAATCTAATCGGTTAAGTTTATCTGACCTGATGTATAAATCTCTATTTTGGCGCAGGTCTGGCCGGCACAATTTGCTTGACCGACTCGTTGAATGGTAATCGTTACCGGGGGATCGGTCAAAACGGAGCTATTATTCAGAAATGTCTTCGGGTCGGGTGATTCAAAAAAAACATCGGAGAAGGACGACCTGAAATTCATATTTCGATTAATTAGTTTTTTGTTCTCCGCAATTAAATCACCGGCTTGGTAATTGCGGGTGGGAACCGTGGAGCACCCGCCGGCAGGAGCTGCTTTGGCGTAAATATAATAGCTCGTAGAAGAGAGGTAATGAATGCCGTAACCGCAAACGGTATTTCCGCCAAAGCGGGTGCCCGCCAAAGCCATGGATTGGGCACGTCTTATATCAGAAGCAATCACCGACGCGACTTGATTGCGGGCCGTCCGGTTCCGCGCCGTAGTCCCGAAATTAAAAAGCAAGGCCACCGAAAGGGTAGCGATAATCGCGGTTACCACTAAAACCTCAACCAAAGAGAATCCCTTACTCATATTTGGCCTCAATTGAGTCCCCCTTTTTAATCTTTATCCTGCTTATATCTTCGGTTCTTACCGACTGGCCATTGAGATAAAAGTGCCATTTTTTAGTTCCGCCAAACGCACCATCAATTGAAGCGAGATTAACGTTGTTCCCCTCATCTAAAGAATATCTCAAATCAAAATCCCCGCCGGAAGAGGCGGAAATCAACGCCTGAAGAACGGTCGTATCCTCCTCAACCGGCCCCTCAAAAGCCCTGGCTCTGCCGTCGTCAAATCTTATTGTCAGGCGCGCCGGCTCGTTGGAGCCGGGTGCCGGCAGATAAAAGAAGAGGGTACCGACAACCAAAACCGCAATGACCCAAAACCAATAACTTTTTAGGATGGGATAATTTGTGTTCATGCCCTTATTTTAAAACAGGTTAACTTTAAAAAGCAAATGCTTAAAAAGCTCGCCCATTCTCTCAGAAATGCTCCAGCCAACAAGAGTGAAAAAAATGACCGAAAAACAAATGAAAGCTCCAAAAGGCAGTTTGGTTTTCAAATTTCCCCTTCCCAAAAGAATAAGCGCAAGGCCAGCCGCCGCCCCCATTACAACAGCTAGATACAAAATCAGAACGGAGTTCCAGAAACCGAAGACGAGACCGAGCAATCCGGCAAGTTTGACGTCGCCAAGCCCCATCCATTTGCCGTTTGAAAAGCTCCAAATCAGAAAAAAGATAAGGAATAGAATAGCCGCACCGGCTAAATTGCCAAATGAAAAAACAGGATCGGCGCCAGCAATTTGCCCTCCCAAAATTTCGTAACATACGAAAGCGACAAGAATCGCCACCATTACCGAATCGGGTAAAATAAAATGCCTAAGATCAATAAGAGCAAGAATCAGTAACAATTCCAGAATAAAAACCCAGAAGAGCCAGTAAGCCAAACCAAATGGCGACAAAAATAAAAAAGAAACTGCGACAATTATCCCCGAACAGAGTTCAATTATGGGGTAAGTCGGGGAAATTTTATTCCGGCAATACCGGCAGTGCCCCCGAAGGATCAAAAAACTTAAAACCGGCACCAAGTCATGCCACCCAAGATAATGCCTGCAATGCGGGCAATAAGAACGCCCGCCGATGAATTGCTCTCCTTTCGGCAGGCGGCTTATAACAACACTTAGAAAACTGCCTATGATAAGGCCTATTATGAAGACGAGGACAAAAGACAAAAGTGAAAAATAGTTAGTAGTTTGTAGCAAGTAGTGAGTAGTTTCTACTAACTACCGACTACCTACTACTCACTAGTTCTTATGGCTGGCCGGAATCGTAGACGCAAGTATTTTGAGCAGCTTGGTTGCAGAGCTCAAAATTTGACCCAACAGGACCGTTACCTGGGCGTCCAGGACCCGCCCAACCAGCAAGTTGGGCTGCCGTAAAGTCCGTATCATTATTTAATGCATTGGTATTTTTCTGTTCTAGATTTGCTGAAATTTGAAACTTACTAGGAGATGTTGCTGTACTATAACCGTACTGATAGCAGCTTAGATACGTTCCGGTAGGGGCACCATTATAAGTACCGGCAGTACATGTAGCTAGCGGATCGTTCGGTACGTTAATTAAATATGTGGGCGATAGGACTCCCATAACATTAGTATTTAAATAACCGCCGTTGTCATCAAAAAAAAGCTCCAGCGCGGAACGAACCTGGTTTACATCAGCAATACGCTTGGCATCTCTGGCTTTGGCACGAGCAACGCCTAGTTGCAACAAAAGCAAGGTTGCCAAGATTGAAATGATGGCTATAACGACCAGCAATTCGACCAAAGTGAAACCACGAGAACTTCTTATTTTACTAATCACTTTTTTAGCATCTAGCGTGGGAAAGTATTTAACTAGAGCGTTAAACACTCACACCAAGCACTATACGCAATTAAACTTTATTTTATTATATATCGGCTAAAATTCAGGGGCAAACGAGTTATGAACAGCTTACCCCGC
>CAYHMZ010000067.1:0-3163 GCA_964357835.1 uncultured Candidatus Saccharibacteria bacterium | reverse complement strand
TTTCTCGGTCTCTTTTTGGTCGGCCTCATATTGAGCATTACAATCTGGCTGATGTGGCTTTTCCTGATTCTAGCCATCATCCTGTTTGTTGTCAGATTAGTGCGCAAGGCGGTCGCTAAGCTGTCGGCCGAGAAAAATTTACACCTCTAAATTATCGTCTTGCGAAGACGATAAACCGATAAACTACTAGCGGAAATAACATTGCCGTTTTTTGTCTGGTGTTGACCCCGTTAGAAATAACTTGCCCTGAAGGCCCTTCGGGCGCGCAAGCGCGGGCGCGATTTCTGACGGGGTTGACAGAAATCTTTCTGTGCCATAAGCTACTCTGGAGTTCGTTAAAAAGCCCGACCGGGCAAAGGAGGCAGAAATGTCCGCAATAGCTCAAACCCCAGCTATTAAACTGGAGAAAACCGTTGATTTGGAGAAGATCTTTGAAAAAATTAAGTACGGTAGTGCCTGGGAATTGCTTGATATTTTTGACAAATGGCCTCTGGGCCAAGTTCGCAGAGAAGTTATTCAGAGACTTTTGGATCGGCCGCATGAAGTTTATGCTGAACTTGCCGACGGGGTAGAGGAACGAATCCGTCAGCTCCGCATAAGTCGCGAGAGCGATTACTGGAAACCGCTTCTTTCTTGGTATATTGCCAGCTCGCCACCTAATAAGGTGGCAGTGAAAGCTATTGAATTTGCCATTGCTTTTTCAGAAGAATTTCAGGGAGAATGGGAGGTTGCCAAGGAAGTTTCACGGAAATTAGAAAAGGACCCCGGACTTTATTGGGAGGCACCTTCTTTACGGTGTTTTCTTGATAAACTTATCTCCGGACTGCGCCTTGAATATTTTGAATCCCAATGGGCCCAAGCCGAACGGGCAATTCGGCGAATTGTGCGGGTTCGCGATATCACCTACTTGCCGCGGATTGAAAAACTCCTTGGTTTATTTGAACGAGGAGTTTATAAACTACTAGCTCCGCATGAAGGCGATGAATTTACTTTTGGCCAGAATCTGCAATTCCTCAAGGACGCGGTGCGAATTCTAAAACAGGCCGAAAGGGAACAAATGCCGGATTTGAATGTGGCAGTCGGCTCTTACTTGCGGGAACGAGCTGGTTTGTCCGGCAGTGTGATTGTCCGGCTTGAATATCCTCAAGATGGCAATCCCGCCAACCCCACGGCTCCGGTGGAAATAGTGGTAAAGTTGGAGCTTACCGATCCTGCCGAGGTTGCAAAACTTGCCCCTGTTCTTAAACAATGCCATGTTGAATGGTATGGCGAAGGTTTTACTGGAACAAAACTTTTAGGCGCCGATGAGGGAGTTAAGGGCGTCCCCAGTTGGAAGTGTACCTTCAATGACCAGCTTCAATGCGGCTTTAGCACTCTTCCTTCGCGCGGAAGCAACCGTTTCTGGCTGGCCTTCTTCTTCTTAGAGAGGGAAAAGGAATTTGCCAGAGCGGCCTGCTATCTCATTGTTGAGTAAATTAGGGCGGGATTTTATTGAAAAGCGGTTTTACCGCTTTTTTATTCAGCCGCTTTTTGATACTATGAATTAGTAGCTGTATTTTTATGACTCATCAGGAAATAAGGGAAAAATTTATAAAATTTTTTGAGGAGAAGGGGCATAAACTGGTGCCGTCCTCTTCGCTTTTGCCGACTGACCCGTCGGTGCTTTTCACAACCGCTGGAATGCAGCAGTTCAAGCCATACTATACCGGTGAAGCCGACCCTATGAAGGATTTCAGTTCGCTTAATACCGTTTCAGTCCAGAAATGCCTCCGTACCTCTGATATTGAACAGGTTGGCGATAATTCCCACCTGACGTTTTTGGAAATGCTTGGCAATTTTTCTTTCGGCGGTTATTTCAAAGAAGAAGCGATTAAATACGCTCACGAATTCATTACGAAAGAGATGGGGCTAAACATTGACTATATTTCTGTTTTTGCTGGCGAGGATAATATACCGGCTGATAAAGAAGCCGAAAAAATCTGGAAATCAATTGACCCGAACATTATTGTAAAAAGGGCCGGTCGAGCCGACAATTTTTGGGGGCCGACCGGCGACGAGGGACCGTGTGGGCCGACAACCGAGATTTATATTGATGGCGTTGAGGTTTGGAATTTGGTATTTAATGAGTTTTTCTCCGACAAAAACGGGGTTCTTCTACCCTTAGCGAAAAAGGGTGTTGATACGGGCATGGGGCTGGAACGGCTGGCGATGGCCCTCCAAAAAAGACAAAGTATTTTTGAAACTGACCTTTTCGTTCCCGTCATTGAAGAAATCCGCGGCAAAAACCTCTACGATTACGAGCAAAACAGGATTTCGGAAAGAATCATTGCCGACCATCTCCGCGCCTCTGTGTTTTTAATTGCAGACGGCGTTGCGCCCTCCAATGTTGGGCAGGGATATGTTTTGCGCCGGTTACTGCGCCGGGCAATCCTTCGAGCGACGTCATTAAAATTGCCGGAAGATTTGTGCGGGCGAGTTCTCCATGTTCTATCCCACGATATTTATCAAGAAATCTACCCGGAACTTAAATTAAAGCAGAAAGAAATTCTGGAAATGATTTTAACTGAAAAAAACAAGTTTGCCAAAACATTGGAGAGGGGATTGAAAGAGCTGGAAAAACTGGAAATCATTGACGCGCCGACCGCGTTCGGGCTTTATGAAAGTTACGGCCTGCCCTACGAAGTTATTAAAGACATTGGCGGGGGAAAGGCAAAAAATTTAACGCGCGACGGCTTTGACAAGGAGTTTGAAAAACATCAGGAACTTTCACGGACAGCATCCGCTGGGATGTTTAAGGGTGGGCTGACGGATGCGAGTGCGGGAACAACGCGTTTGCACACCGCCGCTCATTTGATGCTGGAAGCGCTACGCCGAGTTTTGGGCGGCCATGTTCAGCAAAAGGGGAGCAATATCACTCCCGAGCGCTTGCGTTTTGATTTTTCTCATGGCGAAAAAATGACTCCCGGACAAATCAAAGAGGTTGAGGATTTGGTTAACGGACAAGTCCAAAAGGATTTGCCGGTTCATTTTGAGGAGATGGCGGTGGATGAAGCGAAAAAAATTGGGGCGATGGGGGTTTTTGAGCATAAATATGGCGAGAAAGTAAAAGTATATTTTGTCGGTAAAGACGGCGATTATTTTTCCAAAGAAATTTGCGGCGGCC
>CAYHMZ010000066.1:0-3194 GCA_964357835.1 uncultured Candidatus Saccharibacteria bacterium | reverse complement strand
TAAAAATGGGGCGCTAATTCTGTTTCGGAAATATACCTTGAGTTTAGGCATGAATCTGGGCCGGTAATTCAAAATTCATTAAAACGGAGGGGTTCGGCGCTATACCAAAATCGGCGGGATTCTCGCCTTCCAAGTGCAGTTCAACGGCTTCTTCAATATTCCGGGCCAATTCATCAAGAGTTTTGCCTTGAGTAACTATGGGCAAATCAACTCCCTCTGCCACATAATATTTATCCCCTTTTGACACATAAACTTGTATTATCCTTTTCATAGTAATTTTATTATAGCATCTGAATCTAAAATGGGCAAATAATAAGCCGCCTCGGATTAGTGGCTTTCGTCGGTTTTAAGAGGCGGAGGCAGGGTTTTGCGCTTGAGTTCCAGAATTTTCCATCTGCCTTCGCGCTTTATTTGGGCCAAGGTTTTGGCTTCGGTATAAAGCCGGCTCAAAATTAAAGTGGCGAAATAACCGAGTATGGCTAATATGACAAAAACAACTCCGAAGCCAAATTTGTCCGCGAGCAGAGAACCGAGATAGGCGCTGATGGCAACGGAAGTTCCGATGGCAATATCTTCCAGCGACCATTCGTAGCCGGTCCGGCCTCGGTCAATATGGTCGGTGAATAAAATGCGCCAAGCCGGCACGGCCATTGAATTAGACAGCCCCAGAATGAACTGGATCAGATAAATGTGCCAAGGCAGAGAAGCAAACAGATAAAAAAGCGGCACCGAGGACATTATGAACGAGCCGGCTACGATAAAATAGAACTCGTCGCGCTCGCCGTTAGTTCTATCCATAAAACGGGAAAGAGGCACAGTAGTTAATGTCCGGGCGATCCAGTAAAAAGCGGTGGCCAAACCGATGACTTTCAGCGAACTGCCGTCTATGTTTTTAAGAACGAAGACGGCAAAGATCGGCGACAAAAGCCCGAAAGCAAAATTCAGGACAAAATCGGAAATTACGAGATGGCGGATAACACGATTGACCATGCAAATTTGTCCAAGAGCGAAGCGATTGGGAAACAAATTTAGCACCGAGCACATAATGCATTATGTGCTCGGTTAAGTATTTATAATCATGCTCGGCTTCGCCCCGATCGCCTGCGCGTGGGTAACTACTTAACTTGCGGCAATCCCAATCCGGAATAATTGTCCTGACCGTCTGGAAGAATATCTTTAACCAACTTCCACAAAAATTCTCTGGTGGTTTGAGCCTTGTTTTCGGCCGCCGACTGCCAATATTTGGCGGCCAATCCGGCCACAAAAGGCGAGGCCATGGAAGTGCCCGATAAAACCACATAACCGCCGTTATTCCACGTTGATTCAATGGAATCGCCGGGCGCCGCAAATTCAATATCTCTGTCGTTTATTACCTCCGGGTCAGTCAACGAATTTATACCCCGAGAACTCCAATCCGTCACATTTAACGATTTATTAATTGCTCCGACCGCTACCACCGAGGCATAAGCCCCCGGGTAATCAATGCTGTCAGGAAAAGGCCCGTCATTACCTGCGGCCGCAACAAGCAAAACTCCTTTTGACCAAGCGTCATTAACCGCGTTTTTTATAAGTGAAACGTTTTTGTCCGTGCCAAAACTCATATTTACGACGTTGGCGCCATGCTCAACCGCTGTTTTTAATCCTACGGCAATATCATCGGCGTAACAGGAGCCGTTCGCGCCGCAGACTTTGTAGGCGAATATTTTCGCCGCGGGCGCGACTCCGTATATTCCCAATTTATCCGCACCGGCATCCGCCGCAATAATTCCCGCGACGTGCGTGCCGTGGCCGTTTTTGTCTTCGCACTTATTATCCACGACCGGATATCTTGCGCTGGTGAAATCTTTGCACTGGCCGATGCGTCTTTTCAAATCCGGGTGATTAACATTAACTCCGGTGTCCAATACAACCACATTCACGCCAAGACCCCCGGAAGCGGAAGCGATATTCGGGCTATCATAGATCGTTTCAATGCCCCATGGCGTTTGGTCGGAGGGCACGTAACGAGCCGTTCCTTTCTGTCCCTTGATTATCTGGACCGGGGTTTTGGAAGGAACCGGAGCCGGCGCTTCCGAGGGTTCAGCCGGGTTCGTGCCTAAGGTCAAATCTTCGTCCGGTAATATCTGAAGGGCGGCAACCGGTTCAATTTCAACTCCAAAGAGTTTGGCAAATCTGACCTGAAAGTCGGAAAGGTCGGCGCTGAATCCATTATCAAAAACGTGCCTTGCGTTTAGGGTGTTTCTCCAAAAGCCCTTAGTTGATTTAACGAAATACCGACCGCCCTCCGCCGAAGCATTGGCAAAAGGCACAAAAGTAAAAACGCCTACTAAAAGTAAGCAAAAACACAGTTTTTTAAGGATATTCATATGTAATTGCAGTATACCACAACCCCCCACGCCAGCCAAATAGCCAGATATCAACAGAGGGAAAACATCCAAAAACCAGCAGAACTAGCCAAGATCAGGATTTAGGCTGATGAGCGCCAAAGTCATCCAGAAAATCAAGCTCCCCTGCTGGAGCGTCCAGAGAAAATGGTCAAAAAGACCCATTAATAAAATTGAAAGCGTAAAAATCAAAAAGGAAAACGAGTAGGGCTTTTTAAAACCAGCTCGCCGGATAAAATTGTAAAAAATAAAAAACAGGAATAGCAGAAACAGCGACAGACCGACTAATCCGGTTTCGCTGGCAATTAACAAATAGACATTGTGAACCGGCTGGTAGATATTGGCGGGCCAGTGTTTCAATTTAGTCATCAGCTGGGGCACAAATTGCCCGATTCCCACGCCTAATATTGGGTGGGCTGTTGTCACCGACCCCGCGATTTTGTTGTAAAAAATTCTCTGCGTTACCGCCTCTTCGTCCATCGAAACCAGCGCCCGTGATTTAACCTGCGGCCAGAAAAAGGCGACAAATAAACTGCTTGTCACCAATGTAATAATGACTATAGTAACCACGTATCGCCTGGTCGCCATTAAAAAACCGTGGAAACTCTTCTTGAAAAGTAACAAAACCCTGATTGCCGCTCCCAGCGCCCAGAGGCCGATGATTATTCTTGAAAATGTGAAAAACAAACCGAACAGAAGGATTGGATAGCCGCCGAACATAAATTTTCCGAAACGCGATTTTTCTGCCGGGTAGAAATAAAAGAGATAATTGTAAAAAGCGAATATCGCCAGAAAAAGCCAAGCGGCCAA
>CAYHMZ010000065.1:0-3256 GCA_964357835.1 uncultured Candidatus Saccharibacteria bacterium | reverse complement strand
CGGCTCGCGATTTTGTCTACTGACAAAATATCGCTCCGCCGTTCTCGCCCTCCTGCAAATAAATAAATTTATTTGCGGTGGGTGCAGGGCTCGAACCTGCAAGGGATTTCTCCCGCTGGTTTTCGAAACCAGTGCCTTACCATTCGGCCAACCCACCGCCATGTTCGGGACGAGTGCGGTGCCATACCATTAGGCGAACCCTCCCTAAACACTTCTTTATCAGAAGTGTCGGGCGAACAAATCGGCGATGCCGATTTGTTTTAGCTTCTCAATTATCTCATTTTTTCAGTAATTAGTCAAAATTGAAAAGTAAAAACCCCGCTTGGGCGGGGTCATTTATACTTTTCCGGATAATTGGCCAGCAGTTCTTGCAAGCCGTTTTCAATCTCGGGCGGAAATTCAACCTTAGGTCTTTTCTCGTATTTTCGATCAATGAACTTTCTCCAAAGAGGTCCGACCACCCAGCCGCCGGAGACCTGCATATCCGCGCGGCCGCTGGCCCGCTTCATATATTGAGGCAGCTTTATGACCTTATTGGAGTCATGGCCGACTCTTATTCCAACAGTCAGCTCTGGCGTAAATCCTATCATGGACAGATCTCTGGGCCCGTTGGAAGTGCCGGTTTTCACGGCTACTTGCTGTTCAATGCCTCTCATAGAGATTTTTGCCGTTCCCACCTTGGTAACCGCCCGCATAAGTATCGTGATTTTTTGGCAAGTTGATTCCGATAGCGCCCGCCGTTCTTCCGGCGCGGGCGCTTTGTAGAGAACTTCTCCGTTCCAATCCTTTATTTCCATAATTACACTCGGCCTTATGTATGTGCCGCCTCTGGCAAAAACGCCGTAAGCGGTGGTTAGTTCCAATAAACTGACATCCGAAGCTCCGATTGCAGTCGGAAGGAGAGATTCCAATCCCTTATCCGATATCCGCACCTCGGAACCGGGCGCCTTGAACCAAATTTGGCCCTCATCGTCCCGCAGTGTTCCGCGGTTACCCCAAACGCCCGTTTCATGGGCCGCTTTGATTACCGACTCTATCCCGATGCTTCTCGCCAGGTTCAGGGTGGCCAGATTAACCGATCTTATAAGTCCGACCGGCAAGGGGATATGGCCCGAGGGAACGGGGTTGTCCTCTCTGAAATTTCTCGGCGACCATCTTTCCCCCGGCGCCCCGCCCCTCATCGTGAAGGAACAGTTGCATATTTTGTCCTCAAAAGTTTTGCCGAAAAATTCAAATGCCGCGGCGTAAGTGAAGGGTTTGAACGCCGAACCGACTGACCTCAAAGCTAGGGCGCGGTTGAGCTGGGTTTCCAGAAAATCGTGTCCGCCGCTTATGGCAGGGATACGGCCGGTTTCGTTTTCTATGATTACGAAAGCGCCTTCAAGTTTTTCTTCACCCTCCGGGATTTCGGAATTGAGCAATCCCAGATGCTTATTTAATTCTTCCATAGCGATTTTTTGAATTTCCGGGTCAAAACTCGTCCTGATTTTCAACCCGCCGTAATGCGTCAAGTCCTCGTCTTCATAACCATTGATAAGCAGCATTTCTTTTACGAAACGGCTCCCGTAGCCAAAGTAACGATTGTTTAAGCGGGTAATATGAAGTATCCCCGGTTCAATAAGATCGTGGGCATCAAACAAAGCCGACAGGTACTCCTTCTCCGTAATATAACCGTCGTCTCGCATCCGCCCAAGAGCCCAATTAAATCTATCTTTGGCGAGAACGACTCTCGTCATTTCTTGGGCGAGTTCTCGGCGGTATCGCTTTTCCCGACCCTCTTTTTCTTCGGCAGTCGCCCCCGGATCCACTTCGGGCTTAGGCGGTTCATGGAAGATGGGACAATACTTTTTTGGCGACTTATTCATGCTGGCCAGTATCGCTATCTCGCGGGGATTCAATTTGTCCTTTCTGATATCTTTTCCGAAATAAAACCGGCTGGCTTCGGCTATGCCATTAACGCTGTGACCGAAGTAAATTCTGTTCAAATATCCTTCCAAGATCCGCTTTTTGGAGAACCTCTTTTCTATTTGTATGGCAACTCGTGCTTCTTTTAACTTTCTCCGGAAATTTTGTTCTCGATTTTGGAACTCCTCCAATTCCTCTGCGTACAGTAATCGCGCCAGTTGTTGAGTAATTGTGCTTGCTCCGGATACTTGACCATACTTGAAACCAACAGTGTGCCCTAACCGGATCAAGCCAGCTCGGCCTATTGCCCATCGATCTATGCCCGAATGAGAATAGAACCTTTTGTCTTCAGCGGCAATAAAACCATTTGCCAATTGAGCGGAGATTTCCTCGTATCTTATCGGGTCTCTGATTACATAGAAAAATCTCCCAATCGGTTCGCCGTTTTTATCAAGAACATAAGAGGCCACTTCAAGGCCGGGCTGGCCGAGCTTTTCAAGATTAAGCGGTTGGCCCTGATCATCATTGAGGTTGCCCGTGAAAGGAATGTTACCGGTATAGAAACGGGAAAGGAGCAGAAAAAATTCGCCGCCAAGGCAAAGAAGCATAAGCAGAACAAGACAGGCCAGAAATGTCCTGAAACACCATGGCCTCCTCCTGATGAGTATAACCCAATAATCCCTTTTGAGCCGCTTTTTCAGCTGTCTTTGGATAAAGATTCTCCACGCCTTAAGCCGCCAGGGCCTTGCGAGTAGAACTCTGGTTGGCGAAGATGACCTCATTTACCGTCCCCCTTCCATTGTCAAGGTTCTGCAATTGGGTATAGAGTATCATTTTGACGTTTTGTTTTCAATCACAAAAAAACGGCTTGTCAGCCGTTTCAACGCAAACGCCCTGTAATCAGAGAAGCCCCGCATCTGTATCATGCAAAAGCGGCCGACGCGGCCGCTTTTTGTGAATGATGTGCCCGAGGTGGGAGTCGAACCCACATGGTCGTGAGACCACACGATTTTGAGTCGTGCGCGTAAAACCAATTCCGCCACTCGGGCACCGTTTGTTGCGGGGCTATAACATTGAATGATACCAGAATTTTTGTCTTTTTTCAACCCCGCCCTTGAGAAGTGCCAGCTACCGCCGGGGCATTTTCCTAAAAGATTTGTTGCCGATATTTAGCAAGGCACATTTTATTTTACACTCATATATTGTGAATATTGTGAAACAATAAGCACTTCTCAAGAGCGGGGTTCGCTATTGTAAAAAATGCGGGGAGAGATAGAATTAAATCAATGGCTAGAGTAATCGGTATCGTCAATGCCAAGGGGGGAGTGGGCAAGACCACGACCGCCAATAA
>CAYHMZ010000064.1:0-3274 GCA_964357835.1 uncultured Candidatus Saccharibacteria bacterium | reverse complement strand
AGAATCCTTGAACACGCCAAAGGCGATAAGAAGATAGTTTTTAAATATACGAGGAAGACGAGGTATAAGAAGAAGAAGGGGCACAGGCAGCCGTATACAAAAGTAGAAATTCTTAAAATCACCGCGTGAGCGGTGATTTTTCTGAACTACCAAATAAGCGCTCGCCCCTGAAATTTATTTTCATGTTCGCTGCGTGGACAAATTAACTTGCTACGCTCAATTTGGCGAACAAATCTTGTTATCCATTCCTGCCTACGGCGACCAAGATTGTGTTACCGCCAAATTATCGCTCCGCCTGAGTTAATTTGTTACCCACTCGCTCAGAAGAAAATAAATTCCAGGGGGCTTCGCTCTAGTTTATTATTGCCACAAATAAAAAAGCCGCAGGAGATGCGGCGGACTGGTTTCTTGGGGGCTGCCATAATAAAGTGCTAATTCTCAACTATATTAGTGTAGCCGCTTGCCATAAGAGCTTCGGTAATTGTAATCGGCAAATCAACCAGTTTGATATCCATCTGAACGCCAAGCTGTTTCGCTTTTTCAAAAACTTCCACAAGGAAAGCATGAGCGTCTTTGGCGACTCTTTCATAGAGGGCATCTGTGCAAATTCCAGAAAGCCTTTGCCCGAAATAACTCGCCATATCTTCGGCAAACGTAATGACCAAGTCAGACGTTAATGGCAGTGGACGATATTCTTTCCACTTCTCTTCTGTGGCGAGTGCCCTCCATTCCTCAATAAAAAATCCTGCCTCAACATGTTCTGTTTGTTCAACTAAATCAATGAACTGTCCGTAGGTAACCTGTTCGCCGGCCATAAATCCTCCCAAGAAAAAGTACTATCTGCCAGTTTATTATTAACACGCCAAATCGTCAAGCGTAGCCCCTTATTACTTTTCGCATCTCGGTGGTTGGGCAGAGGGGTTCCGGCGCAGGCAATACCTTGACCGAACGACCTCGCAGGCAAGCGAAGAGACTAACAGAGGCCGAGGATTTGTTTAAAATTTGGGGTCGAGCCGTGTCCCGCCCTTGGCGGGACCATTGCAGGCGAGGGGGTTATACAAAGCTTGCTCCCAAATTTTAAAGACAAATCCTCGGCCGGATTAGTTGATGAGCGAAGCCGAGGACTAAGTGAGGGCAAGGTATTGCTGGAGCGCTATTTTCTGTGTTTGAGCGCATTGGTCAGCGTAATTTCATCGGCGTATTCAACGGAAGAACCGGAGGCGAGGCCTCTGGCAAGACGGGTAACTTTGACCTTGAGAGGTCGCAATTCCTCTTCCAGGTAAAGCGCGGTGGTTTCGCCATGAGTGTTCGGGTTTGTTGCCAGTATGACCTCAACATCGGGCGTTAGCTTTCTTAATTTTTTGATGCGGCCGACGAGTTCGGTAATTTTGAGTTTTTCCGGCAAGCTACCATTCGCGGGATTAATTGCGCCACCCAGAACATGATATACGCCATTAAAGGCGCCGGTTTTTTCCATTGATTCCAAATCGGTTACTTTTTCCACAACCGCGATGCAGGTCTGGTCGCGCTTGACGCTGGCGCAAATTGCACACTTGCCGTCGTCGGCAAAATTGAAGCACTCCTTGCAAAAAGTCGGTCCGCTTTTCATCTCACTGATCAGCTTTGAAAATTCTTCAAGTTCAACCGCCGGCCATTCAAACATAGCCAAAACCAGCCGGGTCGCCTGCCTCGGCCCGATTCCGGGCAATTTGGAGAAATGCTCTATAAGTTTTTGAAATTTGTTGGACATAAAGGAGGTGGAGTGAGCAATATCTAATTTTTCCTTGACTTTACCCGAGTTTAGCAAATAAATGATGATTTTCGAAGTTTTTCGCTGATGAATAAAATTGGGACGTAGCAAAGCCACGAGCGTAGCGAGTGGCGGAGCGGAAGGGGTACGATTTTTTCATCCAGAAAAACGAGAAAATCAGAATATTATTTGCAAATGAGGGTAAAGCAGGAAAAATTAGATATTGCGAGCAAGGTTTCTAAATGACACCCTATCCTCGTCAAAATAAAGCTCTATTTCACCGGTCGGGCCGTTCCTGTGTTTGGCGACCATTATTTCGGCGATATTTTTCTTTTCGGAATCTCTTTTAACCTTATCCTCGCGGTAGATAAATAGAACCAAGTCGGCATCCTGCTCAATTGAGCCCGACTCCCGCAGATCAGAAAGTTTCGGGCGCTGGTCGGGGCGGCCCTCGGAGGCGCGGGAAAGTTGGGAGCAGGCGATGACCGGAATGTTGAGTTCTCTGGCCAATCCCTTCAGATTCCTTGTTATTTCAGAAATCTCTTGAACCGGATTGTTGTAATCCTTTTGCGAACGCATTAACTGCAGGTAATCAATTATTAATAACCCAAGACCATGCTCGGCCTGAAGACGTCTTGCCATTGCCCGCATTTGGAGCACGGTCGGAGAAGACATGTCGTCTATGAAAATCTTGCTTTGAGCTAAGCTATCAAGCGCTGTTTGTATCTTTTCAAAATCATTGTCGTCGCCTGTCGAGGATAGGTGGCCCGTCCTCAATTTCCACAAACTGACGCCGGCCTCGGCAGCGATCAGGCGGTCAATAATTTGGTCTTTTGACATTTCCACGGAGAAAATGCCGATAGGCAGGCCGCTTTCTTTGGCCGCATTGCGGGCGATGTCCAAAGCAAGGGTGCTTTTGCCGAGCGACGGCCTCGCGCCGATGATAATCAGGTCTGATTTTTGAAAACCGGCCGTTACATTATCAAGATCGTAAAATCCGCTTGGCACGCCCCGCAATCCGCCATCGCCTTTATGAAGAGCGTCCAAACGTTCAAACGCTTCGGTCAGGGATTTATGTATCGGTTCAAATGTCTGCTGGATTGATTTCTGGGAGACAGAGAATATTTTTTGTTCGGCCTGGTCAAGCAATGTGTCGGTGTCCTGGTCTTCCTGATATCCCAAACCGATTATCTCGTGGGCGCTGTCTATCAGATTCCGCAATACTTTTTTGCGCTGGACGATTTTGGCGTAATTGACCACGTGAGCGGCGGTGGGGACGGAATTAACGAGCGACGTCAGATAGCCGACGCCGCCGATGGTCTCAAGCTGGCCGGTTTCTTCAAGAATATTTGATAAGCTCAACAGGTCTATCGGCTCGCGCTTTTCGTAAAGCCGGACCATGTGCTCGTAAATGAGCTGGTGGGCGCGATTATAAAAATCGCGGTGTTCTAAAATATCCGCTACCTTGTTGATTGACTCTTTATCAAGCAAAAGCGAGCCGATGAGCGACTTTTCGGCTTCAAT
>CAYHMZ010000063.1:0-3296 GCA_964357835.1 uncultured Candidatus Saccharibacteria bacterium | reverse complement strand
CAGCGTCTGGATTTTGCTCAAAATGCGTTCGGATTTCGTCCAACAAACACCACCAGACAGTAAATTGCACTTACCGCGGTGCGGTTTTTAATTTGAAAAAAAAATAGTGATATGTTAAAGTAGCTTTACAGTCAAATACATGCAAAAACAGCAGGATAGAAGGCCCAGGTTAAATAACCAGATACGAGAACCGCAAATTCAGGTGATTGATTTTGACGGAAAACAGCTGGGCACAATGACAGTTCAGGAGGCTCTTAAAATCGCTAACGAGCGCAATCTTGATTTGGTGGAAGTGGGCCCGTCTGCCAAGCCCCCGATTACAAAAGTGATGGATTATGGTAAATATATTTACCAGAAAGAAAAGAAAGAAAAACATTCCGGTGGCGGAAAGTCCACCGCTCAAGAGGTCAAAACCGTGAAGATCGGCTTCAAGACCGGCATCCATGATCTAGCGATCAGGGCCGGACAAACGGATAAATTTCTTCAAAAAGGTTACCGGGTTAAAGTTGAATTAACATTGAGAGGCAGAGAGAAGGGCATGGCCGATCTGGGCCGGGTCAAGCTGGGAGAGTTTTCCAAATTCATTACGGAACCCTATGCCATAGAAGATCCCGTTAGGCGTTCGCCTTCCGGCTTAGGAATGTTGATCAAACCGGAAAAGAAAAAATAATTTTTTGCCTTATACGCGACTCCCCGCCAAGGCATTGACGGGGATTTATTACTAACTGACAAAAATGGCTAAATTAAAACTCAAAACCTCAAAGTCGGCGCGTAAGCGTTTTAGATTTTCGTCAAAAGACAAGATCCAGCGCCGGCGCGTCCACATGAACCACTACAACGCCAAAGAAAGCGGGGGCGAGAGGCGGGATAAGAGAACACAAAGACCGCTGGCAAAATCAAACGAAAAAGATATCAAAAATTTAATGCCCTATGCCCAGAGTTAAAAGAGGAAAAACAGCTAATAAGCGCAGAAAAAATTTGCTCAAACACGCGAAGGGTTTTATGTGGACCAGAAAGAGCAAATACCGCCAAGCGAAAGAGGCCCTGCTTCACGCCTGGACCTTCCAATTCAACGACAGGCGGAAGAAAAAGGGTTACGCCCGCCGGTTATGGCAGATTCAAATCGGCGCGGCCACTAAAATGGATGGTCTTCCGTACAACAAATTTATCAGTGGGCTGAAAAAGGCGCGTATTGAACTTGACCGGAAGATACTTTCCAATCTCGCCCAAACCGAACCGGAAATTTTCAAGAAGCTTGTTGAAATCTCTCAATCAGCAATGAAATAAAACTAATTATTCTTATCTTTTCTATTACAAAGCCAGTAGGTAAATCCAGTGATTAGAGCAATTATTATGATCTGAGCAAAAGTGTTGTATCCCAAAACCAAACACTGATTTTCGAATGGATTATAGTGAAATAAGTTCCAATAACATGTGCCTAGAGGGTTAGTGTTCTCTAGAACAGGGAAATATAATCTTAGGGCTATTAAGAAAGCGCCTGTCCAAATAATCACACTCGGACGCCAAAAAGTTTTTACGTTCATAGACTTTCTAATAAGAAGGGGCTCTGCACTAGTTAGGATTCGTCGCACCAAACAGGGTTTGAGGTTAAGCTATGGCTTAATGACAAGCCGGTCTCTTAGATGGGCAATTTTTTTCCAGTTAACCTTTCCTTCGTGTGCTAAGCGTCCTAAAACAATACCTGTGCCTATTCCAATAGATTTAGCAAAACTTTCCACTTTCGGTCGGATTAATGGCTTGATTTCCAAAAGTTTATTGTAGTCATCCGTAGCAATAAGCGCTTCGGCGGCAAAATTGTCTGCCTCTTTTTCTTTCTCGTCCTTAGTTTTTCCTTGGTAATCTAAAAATTCGCCTTTTACGCCATGTAATAAAATATGGCCTAATTCGTGGAAAAAAGTGAACCAAAATATATCACTAAAAGCTCCTTTGGTGTTAAGTTGTATCACGGCCTTATTGCCCATCCAACGAGCTGAACCGTTAACTTTTGTATTCTTAAAATAGGGCGTGTAAACAACTGCTACGCCTACAGAAGCACATAATTCTTGCAATTTACTACCAAAGCCGTCGGGAAGTAGAGTCAATTGTCTAATCTTAGAAATGGTACTCTTGATATTTTTTTTATCAAATTCTTTGGTCTCTATCTTATTTGCATCAAGCTCGCCACATCTAAGCCATGCGGCCAATGAGCGTTGATCAAATTTTCCTGAAGCCTGACGAAAAGCAATAGGCTCCGTATTTTGTATATAGGAAAGAGAGTTCACGCCAAAGAATTTAAGTAGATTCGCTGTCTTTGTTTTCCAATCACCAGTTTTTTCAATGCAACCTAACGCTACTAATTCTGGGTAACAAATAAATTTCCTTCCTTCTTCAATTTCCTGGGTGATTCTTTTTTCAGAATCAATACGCGCAAGATTCAACTCGTAGTTTTTTTGCAGGTTATTCCAAAATGTTGCTGGGACGCCAAGCGCAATTTCTAGTTTTATTGCAGTATCCGAAGTAATGGGGTCGGCACCATTTATAATTTGACTTATATGTTTTTCACTTAACCCAGTCCTTTGTGCTAGCTCTACTTGTGTCAATTTTAAAAACTCAAGTTCATCCTTAAGCGTCTCCCCGGGGTGAATAACAAAGTTTGGATTGTATGAAAGTTTAATCTCCGCCATCTTTTTGCTTTCTAGTGAGGATTAATTACCTCGTAAATCTGTACACTTACAATTTCAACCCAGCTTGTATAATCGCATGTCGGCAACACAATAAGACGAAAGGGGTGGACGAGATCAATCGAAAATAATCCTTTTCGTTTGCCTTTATGTTCGTGAAATCGAGCATTTTGGGGTAGTTGCTGTGGATTATCTGCTGCGACAAGTTCACTTATTCGTTGACCAATTTTTTGTGCAATTTTTACACCAAAAGAGGAAGAAAGGGCCTTTTTATTTGCGTAAAATTCCTTGTCCCGCTTGTTTTTATAGCTCACTATCATAATATCATCTGCCTACAAATGGTGCAAATTTCATTTACCCACAGGGTAAAGAAGAATAAAAAAAACCCAACTGGTAGCGCCAAGGGGATTTGCTTTCACCTCTCATCGGCTTCCGTCGATTCGGGCTCAAGTCCCGGCCTCGCGGTGATTTTCGCCGATTACGAAAAATCACATCGCTCCGGCTTCAAATCCCGACGCGAGCCAATCAATTGGCTCGCTTTGTCGCTCCTCGCTTTGCTCGTGGAATTATACAACTCTGCTCGAACATTTTTTGAACGGGACTGACCGCCTCCGC
>CAYHMZ010000062.1:0-3408 GCA_964357835.1 uncultured Candidatus Saccharibacteria bacterium | reverse complement strand
GCTTGCGCCGATGATATACTTGAGGACTACGGCCTTGAATCCAAGAAAGTGAAAAAAATAATCAGGGCCGAGAACCCCGAAGAAGAAAAAGTCCTGGCGGTATTAACAAGCGGGCCAGCGATGGCCGATGATATAATCAGAAAGACGGGGCTGACGGCGCCGCAGGCAAACGCGACCCTGATGATTATGGAGATTGGGAAGAAGATTAAAAACTTAGGCGGCGGGAAATTCGTTTTGTACGAGTAGTCGCTGTTGAATAAGTCATCATATGACGGTTTATTCATCAATAATAAAAACAAAAAACCCACCTTGCCGGCAGGTCAGGAGTTGCGAATTTTTGACAGAAAGAGACGGAAAAGGTGCCGGATTTGTTTCCAAAAGCCGATGATGGCGAACAATAAAGTTCCGGCCGCGCATCCCCATAAAATTCCGACCCTCTCAACTTGCAGGCCGAAGAACAATCCGATAACGGTGCCGAGGGCAACAGCCGTAGACCCATAGGCCAAGAAATCGGTCCAATCGGGGGTGTGCTTGCCAAAATTATAATTTTGCGGCATCTTGGCCTCCTTCGGGTTTTTCGACGGTTGCGGTTTTTTCAATCAGCGGTTTGTAGAGTTCGGCCACGGCTGCAAAGAAAAACTCTTCATTATTTACAATTTGATCGGCTACAAATCTACCGGATATACAAGTACCCCTTAGAGACTCGGCCTTGGGGTCAAAGCCGATTTTTCCCCAAAATAAGTGTACCACTTGTTCGGATTCCCCGGGTCCTAATGCGTAGCAAGAGAAATTACTTAGAACATTCCAAAGTTGAGTTTGGAGAGCGGTCACGGAAGGGAAAACACAGTACTCCCCCCATTTTTCATTAGCTAACTTGAGTAACCCGACATATTTTCTCACAATAGCAGTGAAGATTGTATAATCTTTCAACGTCATTTTCCACCTCCAAATTGTCAAATATCCTTTCTTATACTATATTATTATCAAACCTATGTCAAGTTTGATTCTGGTAGAGAGTCCGACCAAATCTCGGACCATACAAAAGTTCGTTGGCCCGGACTATAAAGTTTTGGCTTCTTTTGGTCACGTGCGGGATCTGCCGAAGTCGTCTTTGGGCGTGGATGTGAAGCATAATTTCAAGCCGAAATATGTCGTGCCGCCGAAGGCAAAGAGAGTTATTGCCGAATTGAAAGATGCCGCGGCAAAATCCGATGATGTCATACTGGCTACCGACGAAGACCGAGAAGGAGAAGCAATCGCCTGGCATTTGTCTGAAGCGTTGAACTTGCCGGAAGACAGCAAACGGATAGTTTTCCATGAAATAACCAAATCGGCGATCCAGGAAGCGCTGAATAATCCGCGCGGCTTGGACATGAATCTGATTGACGCCCAACAGGCGAGACGGGTGCTGGATCGGCTGGTGGGTTATGAACTTTCGCCGTTTTTGTGGCAGAAAATTCGTTATGGGTTGTCAGCGGGGAGGGTGCAGAGTGTGGCTCTGCGTTTGGTTGTTGAACGCGAGCGCGAGATCCAGAATTTCAAAAGCGAAGAATATTGGACGGTTGAAGTTGATCTGGCCCCAAAAAACTCTGAACAAAGATTTAAGGCGCGCCTGGTAAAAACCGATGGCAAAACAATTGAAAAACTGGGCATTAAAAATCAGGCAGAGGCGGAAAAGATAGAAAAAGAACTGGAGGGCGCGTCCTACCAAGTTACCAACGTCGCCAAGAAAGAAGTAGTCAGAATGCCCGCTCCCCCGTTCACGACCTCAACCCTCCAGCAGGAGGCCTCTCGCAAGTTCGGAATGTCGGCTAAGCAAACCATGATGCTCGCGCAGAAACTTTATGAGACCGGCTACATCACGTATATGAGAACCGACAGCGTAAATTTGTCCCAGCTGGCCCTCCAGCAGGCCAAGTCGGTCATTGACGAGCATTTCGGTAAAGAATATTCGCTCGCGATTCCCCGCCAGTACAAAACCAAATCCAAAGGTGCCCAAGAGGCCCACGAAGCCATCAGGCCGACCGATCTGTCCAGGAGGCCGGAATTGCTCAAGGGCGAGCTTATCGGAGGAGAACGCAAGCTCTATGATTTGATATGGAAAAGAACCATCGCCTGTCAGATGGAAGCGGCGGTTTTTGACCAAACGGTTGCCGAAATTCAGGCCGGTGAAAAATATGGTTTCCGGGCCAATGGCTATGTAATGAAATTTGACGGATTCATTAAAGCTTATACCGAAGGCCGTGACGAAAACGGAGATGAAGAAGAACAAGAGGGCCAAATCCCAGAACTTTCCGCCGGCGAAATCCTCAAATTCCTGGAGCTGTTTAAACTTCAGCACTTTACCCAGCCGCCGGCTCGTTATACTGATGCCACCCTGATCAGGGCGCTTGAAGCCCACGGCATCGGCCGGCCTTCAACCTACGCCCCGACGTTAGCGACAATTCAGGAGCGCGGTTATGTTGAAAAGTTTGAACAAAAATTCAAGCCGCTTGAAATAGGTTTTCTGGTCAACGATATGCTGGTGGAAAATTTTCCGGAGATAGTTGATATTGATTTTACCTCGCACATTGAAGAAGAGCTGGATGATATCGCCGAGGGTAAAATAAAGTGGGTGCCCGTAATTGAGGAATTCTATATGCCGTTCAAAAAACATCTTGAGGAAAAATTTGCCAGCGTTGATAAGCTGACGGAAGTTTCTGACACCGATTGTCCGCATTGCGGCAAAAAAATGCTCATTAAATTCGGCAGGATGGGCAAGTTTTTGGCTTGTTCCGACCCGGAGTGCAAAACGACCATGCCTATGCCCGAAGAGGCGGCAAAAATAAAAGAGTTGGAAGAAAAAACCAAAAACGAAAGGTGCCCCATCTGCGGCAAGGATATGAA
The DNA here is from genome assembly GCA_964357835.1 of uncultured Candidatus Saccharibacteria bacterium. Classification (GTDB taxonomy): domain Bacteria; phylum Patescibacteriota; class Minisyncoccia; order 2-02-FULL-40-12; family IGHO2-01-FULL-4-A; genus CAIUCV01. The sequence continues at coordinate 522 of CAYHMZ010000062.1, read as the reverse complement.
AGTCAGGCGAGGACGGTTCGGTTACTTCCTCGGCTGTGTTGATTATCCGAAGTGTAAGGGCGTGGCTAAAATTTTGGATAAGACCGGATTCAAATGTCCGGAGTGCAAGGTCGGAGAATTAGTTCAGAAAAAAGCCCGTGGCAGGGTTTTCTTTTCCTGTTCCCGTTATCCCGATTGCACGTTTATTACCAATAAAAAACCGGCCGACGAGGCCGAGCTGGAAGAACTCCATAAAAATTGGAAAGCAAAGCCACCGAAAACCCCCAGAAGGCGAGTTGAAAAAAAGAGAGAAATAGAGTAAAATTAGGGGCGTAGGAGACGTGGCTGAGCGGTCTAAAGCGGCACGGTGCTAACGTGTTGACCGGGTAAAACTGGTCCGCTGGTTCGAATCCAGCCGTCTCCGCCAGTTGGGAAATTGCAAATTTGAAGAGGTTGCCTCGTCCTGCCGTTGGCGGGACTCGGCTAGGATTTGAAAGGGCTTTTTTGGCGAAAAGGAAAAGGATTTATCAATGAAGGGCAAAA
>CAYHMZ010000061.1:2008-3566 GCA_964357835.1 uncultured Candidatus Saccharibacteria bacterium | reverse complement strand
GCACAGCGAAACAATTAATTTTAATTTATGATAATCGGTATAACCGGTTCATACGGTTCCGGAAAGGACGCCATAGCCGAGTATCTGCAAAAGAAAGGATTCTCCCGCTATTCCTGCTCGGACATTATACGCGAGGAATGCGCCAAAAGAGGTTTGGAAACCACCAGAGATAATCTTATCGGCGCTGGGAATGAATTGAGAGAAAAATTCGGCAATGATTATCTGGCCCGGGAAATTCTTAAAAAAATAAAAGATGGCAAATCTGAAAATTCAGTAGTAGTCAGCATCAGGCATCCCGGCGAGGTTGAAATATTAAAATCGGACCCGAGCTTTAAAATGATTTCAGTAGACGCGCCTTTGGAGATGAGATATGCCCGGACCCAGGACCGAAATCAAAATCGACCTGAAGACAATGATTCTCTTGAAAAATTCAAGGAAAACGAGGAAAAGGAAAAAACCGGAACGGGCAGTGGCCAACAATTAAACCTGGTGGCAAAAATGGCTGATGATATTATTATTAATGATGGCTCTTTTGAAGACCTCCACAAAAAAATAGAAGAAATATTGAAAATGGGATGAAAAAGCAAACTAAAAAAATCAAAAAGAGGCCAGATTGGGACCATTATTTTATGGAAATAGCCCACGTGGTCGCGACTAGGGCAACCTGCGACAGGGGCCCCGATTTAAAATATATGCCCGGCTTCAAAGGTGTCGGGGCGGTGATAGTAAAAGACAAAGTTATTTTATCCACCGGCTATAACGGTTCACCCAGAGGCATGGAACATTGCGACGACGTTGGTCATGAAATGGTGGAGGGGCGTTGCATAAGAACGATCCATTCCGAGGCCAACACCATAGCCCAGGCGGCAAAAAATGGAGTTGGGATTGACGGCGCCACTCTTTATACGACCGCTTCTCCCTGTTATGACTGTTTCAAGCTTCTAATAAACGCAGGGGTAAAAAAAGTTGTTTACGGCCAGTATTATGACAGCAGATATGGAATGTCTAAATCCGTCCTGCGCCTAGCAAAAAAAAACCGGAATTAAAACAGAGTGTTTGAAAACCAGTTAATAAACAAAGGGGCTCATAGTTCACTGGCAGAACGCTTCATTGACATTGAAGAGGTAGTAGGTTCGATTCCTACTGGGCCCACAAAATTAAATCCGCCATATGGGGCGGATTTAATTTTGTTTTGTGCCGCGGGTCAGAATCGAACTGACGACGCTCGCCTCTTCCGAAGCTATTTGGACTATATCATCTTCCGTTCCGGAAGTCGGGCGCTGATGCCGGGTTATTGTTGGGGCTCACCGGCTAGTCTCTACACCTTCCAGAGAAACGAACCCGCTCTGGCTTGGCTCGGTGTTCTCCTCGCGGAATTCACCGAATTCACCCGATTGTTCAATCCGCATTCCTGCGGAAGGCCCCGAAGATTCAGGGCGACGCTCTACCACTGAGCTACCGCGGCATAAAGCCAGTATATCAAAAATTTATTAAGAAACCAAGCATCTCCGTATAATGATAATGCCTAATTTTATCAACAATTAGATATCCACAAAAA
>CAYHMZ010000061.1:0-1908 GCA_964357835.1 uncultured Candidatus Saccharibacteria bacterium | reverse complement strand
GGGGGGATTTTGATTTTAAGGACTCCTGTGTTAAATTTTCAAAAGTGCTTATCGCGATCTTCAGAAAAATGAGAGAAAGCATCCATCGGAAGGTTGAAAATGATGGCCCTGGCTTATATGTTTCTTTGGCCTTTCCCATTCTTTTTGCTTTCATTCTTACGTTCATCGGCTCCCGGCTTATCGGCTATCTTATCACGTACGGCCATATGCCGCCGCTTTACCTTGAGCCGTCGCCCGGCCTTCATGTCCATCATTTTACTTACGGCGTGTTCATTCTCTTTCTCGCCGGCTATTTGGGACTGTCGGTAAGACAGGCGCGAGCAAAATTCTGGATAGCGTTGCTTATGGGTTTCGGACTGGGATTGGCCATGGATGAATTCGGAATGTGGCTAAGATTGCGCGACGACGAAGCGGCCCGCTGGAGCTATGACGGCTTTAACATCACCATCGGCGTATTTTTGTTCATTTTGACGGTAAAACCAGGCATCAGGATGCTAAAACGCGCCTGGCCGTTCGGCAAGAACGGGGCTTGACCCCACCCTTGAAAACCTCATATTATGCTTTTCATGTACTTCGTTTACGTTCTCAAAATGAACAATGACCAGATGTACATCGGATTTACTGATAATCTCCAAAAGAGATTAGAAAAGCATAATTCTGGAGGTGCTTTCACAACGAGCAAGTACTTGCCTGTCACCTTGATATATTTTGAATGTTATCGCTCTAAAAAAGACGCTTCGCAACGAGAAAAAATGTTGAAAAGGTATGGCAGTTCTTGGTCTCATTTAAAACGCCGTATTTTCAACAGTTTAAGGGGTTGAGAGGTTTTCAAGGGTGGGGTTGACTTTGGGGTTAAAATTTGATAGAATGGAAGCATAGAGTAAGGAGTCCGCTATGGCGGGCTTTTTAATTAGAAAATAGCCAAATAGGCTGTTTTTTAGTGAAAATATGAACAAAAAACTGACAAAAATTAGGCAAATTTCAGCTATAGTTATGCTCACAGTTTTCGCCCAAATTGCCTTCAGTATGCCAACGGCGAACGCCGCCATCTTCGGCCAATCCGGTAACGGCAAGGCCTCGTCCAAAAACGGCTCAATTTTGAGTCCCGTGATGCCCTTCTTGACCGCTAATTTCCGGCTGTCCGGTTCTGGAAAAAAACAGGAATCAAAACTGACCTTGATCCAGGGCAACTTCTTGACTGCCCTCAATTCGCCCGAATCCAAGACTTCCGGCAATCCCAAAAACTTGGGCGTCAAGATAAAGGAATTGGCCGTTTCCATAACCGCCTATTCTTCAACTCCCGACCAGACCGACGATTCGCCGTTTATAACGGCCCGCGGCACTTATGTCCGCGACGGTATCGTTGCCGCCAACTTCTTACCGTTCGGAACTAAGATCAAGATCCCGGAACTTTTCGGCGACAAGATATTCGTCGTTGAAGACCGTATGAACAGCAGATATTGGCATAAAGTTGACATTTGGTTTCCGGACAGAGAATCGGCTATTGAATTCGGGGTCAAAACCGCAAAAATCCAGATCATTGAATCCTAAACGGAAAACAAAAACCTTGCCGAACGGCAGGGTTTTTGTTAATTTAAAAATGCATTTGCCCTCGTAGTTCAATGGATAGAACAACGGCCTTCGAAGCCAGAAATGGGGGTTCGAATCCCTCCGAGGGCACAAACAAAGTTTGTGCACGAGAGCAAAACAACTGCTTGTTTTGCGTGAGGCAATGGAAGCCAACTGCTTGGCTTTCATCCTCAAATTTAGATGTTCGTTGTGCTGAAGTTTACGAAGCACCGAGCATCGTTAAAAATTTGAGTTGAGAACGCCGGAGCATATCGTTGCCAACAGGCAACGATGCGAGGCGGTGGCTAGACAAAATTTTACGACGGTAAAATTTTAGTC
>CAYHMZ010000060.1:0-3593 GCA_964357835.1 uncultured Candidatus Saccharibacteria bacterium | reverse complement strand
TCGGTACTGTCTGTTCGCTCGCCGCAAGTATTTGGTCCTTGGAGCTTGATCCTTGGGCTCTGGCCCTTGAGATTTAGCCCTTTGGCTGTTTGTTTTGGTCTTTGGTCCAGTTTTCTGACAGCAGTTGCCAATTTTGACGACCGCGCATCGCGCGGTTTTTATATTTTCCGGCCTAGAACAAAAGGCATCTCTTTCAAAATTGGCCAGCAAATCTTTCGTAGTTTCTGCGGAGTCGTAATCCACAAGCTATTATTTTCCTATGGCGGTATAATTAAAGGAGATGCCGAGGAATAATATCCTTTTGGCGATGTTTGATGTTAAGCCGACGAAAGAGTCGGGCGATTTGGATTTTGAAAAAATATCGCAGGTGAGAACGAAAATAAACTTAAGAAAAGAACCGGCCGTTCCACAATCTGCCGGGCCGACCTTGATTGAGCGCCAAGCCGCTGAACCGCAGGCCCCAGTCGCGCAAAAAGCCGACCAACCCCTGCCAGACCAAAAAACTTTTATCCTTCGCGAACTTGAAGAAGTTTTTGTTAAACCAGTTAATGCTATAGCCGAACTTACCAGAGCCGGCGCTCAAATACATCCTTTTGTAAGACAAAGACCGGGATCTCGCCTCGGAACGATTCCCTTGCCGAAAATCGCGCAAGTGGCTTCGATCAAAAAAGTCGTTGAATATAAAAATGTTCGGATGGCCCCGGTATTTACCCCGTCAAATTGCCGCCCTGCGGTACCAGCTTCGCTGGATTTGACGGGGGCCACCCCGATTTCCAGAGAAGTTGATTTTTGGCTGGCTCATCTTGATTCGGTGTCGGCGGGGCCCCGTGCCACATGGTGGGGGGCGGGGCACAGGAGCGCAAAAAAAATCGTAAAACATATTCCGCGGATTCAATGGAGACCCTCCGCGTTTTTAGGAAAGAAATTTTTAATTTTCTTTGTCGGTATAATTTCCGTCGGCGCATTGGCGTGGTGGACGGCGCAAAGCGGCATTTGGGCCAGGAATAATATCATACAGAACGGGAGCAACGCGGTTGCGAATCTGGAATACGCGAAACAAAAACTTGAGGACCTTAAATTTCAGGACGCGGCGAACAGCTTCGCTTTGGCTTACGATGACCTCAATAAGGCCTCCGGTACCCTGAACGAGCTTGGAGCTTCTTTTCTTTCCGTTTTCGGCAGCCTGCCGGGCTTGGGGAAAATAAAAGCGGCGAACAATCTGGTTGAAGCGGGCCGCAGCATATCCAAAGCCGGCGAGAACTTGGCCTCGGCCCTGGGGACGCTCTACGACTCTAACCCTTTATCGTTTTTGAACCCTTCAGCAAATCCAGGCTCAAAGTCGTTCTCTAAATTACTCGGCGGATTTAGGGCTGTTTTGGTAGATGCCGACAAAAATATTAAAAAAGCCGGCAGTTTGCTTGCCGACATAGACGCTTCAGTGATTCCCGCAGACAAGCAGGCCGTTTTGCTGGATTTTAAAGAGAGAATTCCTCAATTTCAGGAATATATCGGCAACGCCATCAATTATTCGGATTTTCTTTTGAAGCTTATTGGTTCAAACGGTGAGAAAACCTATTTGATTCTGCTCCAAAATAACAGCGAACTACGACCAACGGGCGGTTTCCCCGGAACTTATGCCTTAATTACTTTTGAAGACGGTTCTCTCGCGAAGATTTTTGTGGACGATATTTATCAAATAGACGCGAACCTTAAAGAAAATATTGTTCCTCCGCTTCAAATGCAGCACATTACTCCTACTTGGGGTATGCGCGATGCCAATTGGTTTACCGATTTTCCTACCTCGGCCAGAAAAGTTGAGGAGTTTTATCAAAAAGACGGCGGCGGCAAAGTGGACGGGGTGCTGGCAATAACCCCGGATATCATCGCCGATATGCTGAAGATAATCGGGCCGATTGATATGCCCGAATACGATATGATTCTTGGCGCGGATAATTTCCTTGCCGAGATCCAGAATGAAGTTGAATATGAAGCGGACAGGTCTAAGCCGAAAAAAATTCTAACAGACCTACAGCCGAAGTTTTTTGAAAAATTGAGCGGACAGGACAAAGATGGCTGGATTGAGATTTTCAGGATAATAACGAAAGCGGCCGAGGAAAAACATATATTGGCATATTTTAACGATCCCGATTTGGAAAAAACAGCGGTTGAAAACGGGCTTGGCGGCGAAATGAAACAAAAAGCCGGAGATTATTTGCAAATCGTTTTTGCGAACGTGAAGGGTTCCAAAACCGATTTCGTAACCGACAGTTCTTTCAATTTGGAAACTTCGCTGGGTAACGACGGCGGCGCGGAGCATACTCTTACGATCAGCCGTATGCACAGCGGGGGGGATTCTCAATACGGGTTCTATAACAGGGAAAACTCGGCCTACGTTAAAGTGTTTGTTCCGCAGGGTTCCGTTCTGGAAAGCGTGATTGGCCAATCAATAACGGATTTCCAGCCCTTAATAGATTACGAAGGATTCAAGCGCGATCCCGACCTTGAACGGATTGAGGGGAGCGTTTCTCATCCCGTCGGCGGGGTGGACATTTCCGAAGAGTCAGGTAAGACCGTTTTTGGATTTTGGCTTATTGTAAAACCAAAGCAAACTAAATCGGTTGTTCTGAAATACCACACACCCACCGCTGGAGCAACTGGTGAGGGATACGCTCTATATTGGCAAAAACAATCCGGAACCGGCGACGACCATATAAATTTCAGTTTCAAACTGCCCAACGGCGCTTCAGTTGTGAATAAAAGCCCCGGCCTTCAACTTCTCGGCGACAATCTCGTCTTAAATTCAGACCTCTCTGTCGATAGGGAGATAGAGATCAATTTTTAGGTTGGCCAGAGACAGAAAAAATTTAGCTGCGCTAGCGGCTTTTTGTTTTTAATGATAACTTACGTTTATGGATAATATCCGAAATTTCTGCATAATCGCTCACATTGACCACGGAAAATCAACTTTGGCTGACAGGTTTTTGGAATTAACGGGGACAGTTGAAAAAAGGCAGATGCACGAGCAGTTTTTGGACCAGATGGAGCTTGAGCAGGAACGCGGGATTACCATAAAACTCCAGCCCGTTCGAATGAACTACACACTACACACTACTCACTACACACTAAATCTAATAGACACCCCCGGCCACGTGGATTTTTCTTATGAGGTCTCCCGGTCTCTGGCCGCCGTTGAGGGGGCGATTTTGCTGGTTGATGCCGCCAAGGGCGTGCAGGCGCAGACGCTTGCCAATTTGCACTTGGCGCAAAAACAGGGGCTGGTCATCATCCCGGCCATAAACAAGATTGACCTGCCGAATGCGCGGGTTGCCGAAGTTGAGGAGGAAATCAAGAAATTATTGCGCGAAGACAGGGAAATTTTGAAAATCTCTGCCAAAACCGGAGAGGGTGTTGAGCAAGTTTTAGAGGAGGTGATAAATAAAATCCCCCCGCCAACTACAAACTACAAACTACAAACTACGAACTGCTTCCGAGCCCTGATATTTGATTCGGCGTTTGACGCTTACAAGGGCGTAGTCGCGTATGTCAGAGTTTTTTCCGCCAGAGGCGGATCCGCCTCCGGCGGAGACGGCCTT
>CAYHMZ010000059.1:0-3594 GCA_964357835.1 uncultured Candidatus Saccharibacteria bacterium | reverse complement strand
TTTCAAAATTCATAAATCAAAGTTTAACTTGGTCGGGCTGCAGAGATTTGAACTCGGGCTAAATCCACCCCATGGACTCGTGCTGCCATTACACTACAGCCCGACCATACGGGCGACGAAAACTAAAGTTTTCTAAAATTCCCGTTGGGGCAAAATCGTTTGCCCCAACCCCCATGGATGCGTACTACCGGCATACTCCGGCCCGAGTATACCGACAAAAATAACGAAAATAAATTTTCTAAAGTTCCCGTTTGAGTGAAATTGTTCACTCAAACCCCCATGGACTCGTGCTACCGTTGCACTATACCCCGATCAAAGAAACACCCCTCCTATTTATTCGCTCGCGGGTGCGGGCAGTACAGAATTTAGGGCATGTTCTATATCGTGGAACATCTTCATTTCCCTCGTCTTGGTTTCCGGACTATTCTCTATCTCCTTTTTGCCGTCGCGAATTTTGCGGATTATCGCAAGGACGTTCTTGTATTTTAGCGCGATATCCGTTTTGCCGAGAGAAGCGGCGTATTTACCGAAACTTTCAAGCTGCAATTCTATTTGCGCAAGGAGTTCTATCTGTAGCGGATGGTTCTGCAATTTTTCCTTAACCTTCCTGATCTTTTGAGTCAATTGGGACGGGACCTCTCCTTCCGCCAGGGCCTGTTTGCGTTTTCTCAAATGAAGGAAATCAAGCCATAATTCGGCCAATTCATCAAGTGTTTTTCTGTCAGTCCCCAGAATAACTCGCGGTATATTGCTTAATTCTCCCCTGAAGTCGCCGCTTTCAGAAACAAAATATCTGACTAGGGGTAATTTACCGCCTTTTATTTCGTCGCGTATTTTTGTAATTTTTTTCTGCGTATCGCTAGTAAAGGTGACGTCTATCGCCAAGCCAAGATGAGTGAGCGAACCTTCCCGCAGGAATTCGGCCACAGCATCAACTCCGTTCACGTAGTCATCAAATGTTGAAGTTTCAACTACAAAAACATCATCCCCAAGCCAATCCTCAAGTTCTACAAGCTTTGAAAATAAAACTTCAAAAAGTTCCGATAGTTTTTTTAATCCCTCCTTTGTTTTATCGGAAGAAAATGTTTTTTCTATTTCCCTGACCGTAAGCTCGTCTTTTTCAATAACGCCCTTCTCGTAAAGATCGGCGAATGAACTTAGTTCTATCCGCTCTCTTTTTTTAGCCAAAAGCTCGTAAGCTTTTTGCTCAACTTCTAATAGATGAAATTCCCGAGGAGTTTCTTGTGCGGGCATTAAATTGAATTTAGGCCTTGCTTCTTGTCTTTATGCACGACGTGCAGATTTTGACTCTCCGCCAGCCGGCGGATGCCGTTTTATCTGGTACTTTTGCCCACTGGAGATTGGGATATTTGCGGTAGCGATTGACAGGATTATAATGGCCGCGCAGAAGTTTGCGCTTATTCGCCATCATTGATTTTTTGCCGCAGAGCGGACATTTAGTTGCCATGCAAAATTGTCCGTGAGCTAGGAGAATAACGACGACGCGAACGGGTAACAAATTCCGCACCCGCCTAAGTTTTGCCCCGCCCGCCTAAATTTTCATAGAAAACTTAGGCGGGCAAGCAAAATTTTGGCGGGTAAGTATTTGTTTCCGTGCTCGGCTTCGTAAAACTCGCCTGCGCTCGGACATTTATTTACATATTATCAAAAATATGATATTTTTACAAGTATATGTTTATTTGGTACATCATTGTAATACTTTTTTCGGTTGTTATTCATGAGGTTGCCCATGGAGTAACGGCTAACGGTCTGGGCGATCCCACTGCCAAAAATCTCGGCCGCATCACCCTTAATCCGATCAAACATCTGGATCTGTTCGGGTCAATTTTATTGCCATTCTTTCTTTTCTTAGCGGGCTCGCCCTTCATGTTCGCCTATGCCAAGCCGGTGCCCTACAATCCGGCCAATCTGAAGGACCAGAAGTACGGTCCAGCCAAAGTCGCGTTTGCCGGCCCTGCGGTTAATCTTGCGCTGGCGGTTCTTTTCGGATTGGTATTGAGGTTTCTGCCAAACTCGCTTGGGTTCACTCTTTTGCCGCAGTTATTGGCGCCAATAGTCCAGTTTAATCTGATACTCGCCATTTTTAATTTAGTCCCCATACCGCCGCTTGACGGCCACTGGTTACTGCTTACTTTTTTGCCCGCCAAGTTTACCGCCTTCAAGCTGTTCCTGATGCGTTACAGCTTGATCGTTTTTATCTTGTTCTTGATCTTTATATTCCCGTTCGTTTATCCCTTGATTAATTTTTTGTTTAGAGTTATAGTTGGTTAGTGCCCGAGCGCAGCCAAGCAGAGCGCGGGCGAGCACGGTTGCAATAACCAACCCCGCCCCACTTTTGCTATTGAAAGTGGGGGGTTGATTATAGTATAAAATAACTTGTCCAAACACGCTTGCGCAGGCGACCCGAATAGGGAATCCCGCCTTTGGCGGGACTGGCTATTCGCCCGCCTAGCGCCTTTTAATTAACGGCAAAAGTGGAGCGGGGTGCAATTTGTTACCCAATCGCTTCGCTCTTGGACAAATTCGCATGCCTACTTTCAATCAATTACTGAAAAGACCGAGAAAAAAAGCGAAGGCGAAAACAAAATCGCCGGCTTTGTCGTACAGTTTTAACAGCATTGAAAACCGTCCCGTCTTCAGCGGTTCGCCGTTTAAGAGGGGAGTAGCGATTAAAGTCGGTACCATGACCCCCAAAAAGCCCAACTCGGCTCTGCGAAAATTCGCCCGCGTTCGGCTGACCAACGGGATGGAAGTAACTGCCTATATCCCCGGCGTCGGACATAACATACAAGAACACTCCATAGTTACGATTCGCGGCGGCCGCGTCAAGGATCTGCCCGGAGTTAGATATCACGTTATCCGCGGCAGGTTGGATTCCGCCGGTGTGGACAATAGAAGACGGGGTAGAAGCAAGTACGGCGTTAAAATGCCTAAGGCCTAAGCGCGACACCAATACACGAATCCCACACGAATTACACAAATAAATCAAAAAACTATTCGTGACATTCGTGCCCATTAGTGTATTTGTGTCGGGTACTTTTATGAGAAAACCACTAAAGAAAAAAAATATAGTTGAGCCGGATTTTAAATACTCGTCGCCGCTGGTGGCGGTTTTGATAAACAAAATAATGAAGGAAGGGAAGAAGAGCGTTGCCGAGAAAATTGTCTATCACGCGCTGGAAAGGGCGGAAAAAGAACTGGGTAAGCCGGCGCTTGAAGCGCTTGATGCGGCGCTGAACAATGCCGGGCCGCAGCTGGAATTAAAATCCCGCCGTATCGGCGGAGCCAATTATCAGATTCCTTATGAAGTAAAAGGCGAGCGTAAAATGGCCCTTGCGATGAGATGGATAATTGACGCGGCGCGTGGCGGGAAGGGAAAGCCGATGGAGGAGAAACTGGCGCAGGAGATCGTGAACGCCTTTAACAATACCGGAATAGCGATCAAGAAGAAAATGGATACCCACAAGATGGCCGAAGCCAATAAGGCGTTTGCGCATTTTGCATGGTAAGCAAATGTCTGCTCGCAGTGAAACGAGAACAGCGACATTTGCTTATCACGCTTCAATTTTGCCG
>CAYHMZ010000058.1:1451-3604 GCA_964357835.1 uncultured Candidatus Saccharibacteria bacterium | reverse complement strand
TCCAGAACATTTTGCACCCTGTCCACCATCAGATTCAATCTTTTTTCAGAAGATTCGTACGAGCCATGAGCGTTGGAGAGATGTTTTCCCAAACGTTCAAAATCATCCGACAATTTCACGGCATCTTTGGCTACCATGTCCAATCTTTTGATAATTTCTTTTGTCTGTCTGCTTGTCTGGTAATCTTTAAACCAATGGTTTATCGCAGATACCGAGAGAAAGAACGTATTGGGCGAAGTCATAATCACCTTTTTGGAGCGGGCGTAAGAAGCAATGTCGGTATCTTTAATATTGTTTATTATTTCGTAATAAACCGTCTCGGCCGGCACATACATCAAAGCAAAATCGGTTGTCTTCTCTGACGGCAAAAGATACTTGGACGATATTTCATCAATTTTTTTCTTAACATCCGAAAAAAATGTCTTTTTGTGCTGTTCGCGCTGGATATCGTTTTCGGCTTCAACCATTTTTTGGAAATTCTCCCAGTTAAACTTTGAGTCAATCGGGAGCATCAAGTCGTTGGGCAGGCGCAGAATCGCGTCTACCGCTTCGCCCGATTTGAAATAATGCTGAAGTTCGTATCTGTCTTTGGGAAAGTACTGGGCAAGCGATGCTTCAAGCGATGCCTCGCCCCAGATGCCGCGCAGTTTCGGCGATTTGAAAATATCCTGAAAAGAAGAAACGTTTCTGACGGACTCGTGAACTTGTTTAAGATTTTCGCTAAGGTGCGTCAGTCCGGTGGTAAACCCCTGAACCTGCTGATTGACCGCGTGGGTGGAACGTTCAACTGATTCCCGGCTGTCTTTCAGCTGGTCGGCGACTAATTTTATTGTATCGCGCAAGGCCTGATTTATTGAGCCGCTTAAATTATCCAAACGCTGGTTCAGTTGCGCGTATTGTTCCGGTTGCGCGCCCTTGCGCCCCGCAAAGCGAAAAATCAAAAACGCGGCGATTATTCCGCCAACAACGCCAATAATTGTGTAAATGGCCGGGTTCACGGATTTATTTTAACACAAAAGAAGAGATCGGATTTAAACGTATCTATCGGCCACCTTGTTTGCCGCGTAGGCATCCGGTTTTATTTTCGCTTCAAAACCATTGCCTCGGATCATTCCAACGATTTCCTGGATCATTTCTTTGGTCGGGCCGTTTTCACCGATATCCACGTGGATTTCAAAGACATAGGGCACCTTATCCAGTTTATTGCGCAGTTCCGCGACAACTCTCTGGGCAAGCTCCAAAGAAAAATTGGCTTCTTTAAGAATTCTGTCGCGCCGATTAAAAGTCATAATGGAGGGGATTTTTTTCCAGAAGTATCTCCCGTGCCTCCCTATGCGATGAACCGTTACCACGCTTACGAACTCCGCCATACCGGCCTTGCCGTTATGCAATCCGGAGTCGGTGCCTACAACGATGGAATATCTTGACTGCTCGTCCTCGGCCACAAAATCAACCACATCTCCCACCACCTGAAAAAAATCACGCTTGCCGCGCGACGGACTTATAAAATATTCGCTGTTTCCATTGGCGCCGTTGCCGTTTCCGTCCATAACAAAGAAAGCCTACCAAAAAACCGGATTTTTGTAAAACTTGCCCAAAACAAAACCCCGCTAGGGGTTGGCTATTTCAGGAATTTTCAAAGATATAAGTTCCAATTAGGGCGTTGCTCCCGCAAGACCGGCAAAAAACCTCTCGGCTGTCCGTCACAAAAGTCCCGGGACATTTCTCGCAAGCGTGCCTATATCTTTTAATCATTGTGCCGGGTAGGGTACGGACTGAACAGGGTAGCCGGTCGGGGAAAAATTCCTTCGACCTCGTCAACTTGCCCCGTTAGACATTCTTGTGGACCTAGGGAGAATCGAACTCCCGCCTCGACAATGCGAATGTCGTGTCATGCCACTAGACCATAGGCCCTTATGCCTATGTCTAACGGGGTGAAGAAGCGAACGCTCTACCGCTGAGCTAACGGCCCGACTATTTACAAAATATATAATACATCCCTTGAAACAATTTATCAATCGCACACTTAGCCATGCTTGAACTTTTCACTCCAATCAAAAAACCCCGTCATTCGGGCAGGGCCTGACCGGGGTTTCTCTTCAAAACCCGATTCTGCGGCCAAAAAGCAGATTGCAAAAAACAAAAGGAGCGCC
>CAYHMZ010000058.1:0-1351 GCA_964357835.1 uncultured Candidatus Saccharibacteria bacterium | reverse complement strand
AACCTAAACGGCCATTTTCTGGCTGTTTTTAACTTTGTCGGGCTGAGCGGATTCGAACCGCTACTAAATCGACCCGAACGACTCGTGCTACCGTTACACTACAGCCCGTATTCTAACTCACAAAATATTTTTCCTTAATTTTTTCCACTTCTTTTTCTTCTTTCTCGGAAATTTTCAACTTGCCCCGCTTCCCCAATTCAGCCAGTTCATTTTCCGACAGCCCGTTCAATTCCGCGACCCTTTTTTCCAAATACTTCCGCGCATTCTTTTCCGGCTCATCAAGAACTTCATCCATCAGCGCCCCGATTATCATTCCGATTTTCGGTCCGGCTTCCGTACCGGTCAATTTCATAACATCGTTACCGTTGATTTTCAGCATCTTCGGAGAGATCGGGTCGCGCGAGACCTTATCAATCATGAATTCCAGATGTCTTAATTTATAGGGCTTGGCCTTGGCTACGTCCGAACCGATGCGGTCGGCTTCTCTAAGTTTTATCAGGTCTTCAACGTTCTCCCTCCCGATATTTGCCACCAATCTCCTGACCGATGATTCCGTCACCTCTCCGACATTATAGTAAAACATGTGCCACCGTACCAGTCTTATTATCTTTTCTGCCTGCGCTTTCGGAAATTTCAAGCGGTCAAGCGCTTGGGCCGTTATTCTGGCGCCAATTATCTGATGGCCGTAAAAGGTCGCGTCCGGCCCTTCTCCCCTTTTTGAACGCGGCTTGCCGACATCGTGAAGCAAAGAAGCGAGCCGCACCTCGGCCGAGCAGTTCTCATTAATGGCGTATTTCAGCGCCTTGAGATTGTGCTCCCACACGTTGTATTTGTGGTGCTTGTTCTGCGTGACCCCGACTCCTTCCAGCAGTTCGGGTAAAACGTAATTTAATAGTTCCGTCTCGCGAAGCAGTTCAATCCCCTCGTCTGCGCCGGGCGAATTGATAATTTTAATGAATTCATCCCGCACGCGCTCTTTTGATATCGCCTGCAGGAAACCGTGATTCTTTTTTATCGCCTCCAGCGTCTTGGCCTCTATTTCAAATCCGAGCGTCGTCGCGAATCTTACCGCCCGCATCATCCGCAAAGCGTCTTCATAAAAACGTTCTTCCGGTTTCCCAACCGCTTTGACCATTTTATTCTCAATGTCTTCCTGTCCGCCGAACAGATCAACTATCTCGCCAGCGGCATTCATCGCCAGTGCGTTAATCGTAAAATCGCGCCTTTTCAGATCGTCTTCCAGTTTCTCGGCGAATTTTACTTCGTCGGGGTGACGCTTATCGGTATATTTGGATTCAATCCTGTAAGTGGTCGCCTCAACAACTTTCAAAGTTTCATCTTCCGAATCCGT
>CAYHMZ010000057.1:0-3727 GCA_964357835.1 uncultured Candidatus Saccharibacteria bacterium | reverse complement strand
TCTTGAATACGGCGCTCAGCCGGTATGCATTAACGGTGACGAGCAAGTCGGGAAGCATGGGGTCTAGGACTAGAACCATAAAAAACCTCTATCCGTCTAGGTCCTCGATACTTCCAACCTTGGCTGCCGGGCTAGGGTTCGAACCTAGTGTCTCCTGCTTCAAAGGCAGGCGTGTTACCAAATACACCACCCGGCAATTTCATAAATTATAGCATAAAAATTGGGCCGTTTCAATCTTGTTGGGAAAGCGGCGTTGTGTTAAATCAGGATTAAAGAACCGCTCTTTAACAAGACATCTGGGGGATTCATGGCCGGAAAGAAAAAGATTTCCGTTGCCGGTTCCACGGCGCTTTTGATTTTCGCGGCGAGTTTGATAATGTTCGGGCCCCACGCGAGGCCGCCCGCCAAAAAAGTTTCTTTGCGGACGGCACCGGCAGAAAACGGCGTCCTTTCTGATGAAAATTTCCCAAAAGATTTCCCTCCGTCAAAGTTCCCCGACGATTTTATGTGGGGAGTCGCTACATCCGGCTATCAAGCCGCCAGACCCAAGAGCGTGCTGTCCGCCGAAGCGCCCATTTCTTTAAGGACGTCATCAAGGAACACGGCGTCAGCGCCGAAATGGTACGGAAACACCTGGAATAAATTAAAAAAAACCTGCCACTGGCACGGGTTTTTAATTTTTTCAGACCGTTGTCCTATAGCGGCGAATTCTCGTACGGATTTTCCAATTCCTGTCTGTGCGAATAATATCTGTACAACATCCAGCCGACCGGCATCGGGAACCAGAATGTGAACGCGCGCAAAAGCAGTGTCATAGCCAAAGCCGGCCCCGCCGGCACGCCGAACGACACGAGGACAAGGGACATACCGCCTTCAAACACGCCCAACGCGCCCGGTATAAATGAGACCATAGATAAAAACTTGGTGAGGGTAAAAGTTATGAAAGCAACCAAAAAGCTGATCTTGTAATCAATGGCAAAGGACAAAAAATAAAGCGTGAGGACATTGATAAGTAAAATTGCGTTCTGCCACAAAAAAGCCAGCCAGAATGCTTTTCCGCGCCGCTTCAAAACGCCTATATTGAGAGTGCTCTTGAACTGGTCAAAGATCATCGCCACATGCTCGGTGTGGTCGCTCCCTTCTTTTCCGTCCCTCTTTTTCTTTACGGCACTTCGCTTCTCAAAATATCTGTGCAATTTATCAATCATCCAACGCGCTATTCTACCGCGTCCACTCTTTTGAAAAACAAAAAAAAGCGAAATCGCGATAACGGCAAAAAACGAAAAACCGTAAATAAGATAGAGGGCCTCCGGATGCTTATCAACCATACCGCCCCGAATAAGCGCCACCGCCGAAATTACAAAAAAGGCGCCGAAAGCCATATAAAGGGTAGTGAGTTCCAAAATCGCGCGGCTGATGCCTTCGGCGACTGAAAGCCCGAATTTTTTAAGATATTGGACGAAAAAAACCTGGCCGGAAAAACCGGCCGAAGGAAGGGCTTGATTTAAAAACTGGATGACGAATGTTATCGGAAAAAGTTCTTTAACGCACACGTCCAAATCCTTTATTCTAAGTATGTCGCGGTAATTTAGAGCCGTGAAATAATAGCTTAGAACCTGGATTATGACGATTGAAAAGAGCCACAAAAAATTAGAGCGAAGGAAAACCTCTTTGATCAGCTGGAATTCGGAGATCTTCAGATAAATTACAATGAGCGCGGCAAGAGTGATGAAGTAAAATAAAAAGCGGCGCAAACTAAGCCGCGGTTTGGCTAACGGCGAGAATTTACTACCGTTAGGTAACTCCGTATCCATTTATGAGGTTTTTGTTAGTTCCAAAATCGCCAATTCAAGCGGTAATTGGGGGATCGGTGAAAATTTAAGCTCGGCTCCCGCTTTCACGAAAAGACCTATAGCTTTTATCAAAAACTCCGGCGTCATGTCTGTCTGCGCAGGCAGGCCCGTAAGAGACGCGGGAACGGCGGGAAGATAACCAATTCTGGCGATCAATAGATCTCTAAGGTGGCGGACGAATTGTCTGTTAAAATATTCCAATTCAACGCCAGACTCAAAAAGCGCGGATATCTGAGCGATCGCCTCCTGCGGCTTTTTCCGGGCGAGCAGGTCAATGAGATTTTCATGGACCTGAAGCGGGACCACTCCCAGAACTTCCGCCGCATCTTCGGCAGTTATTTTTTCCGAATGAGTATAGGCAATAAGTTTGCTTAAAGCTGATTCTGCGTCGCGTAGAGAACCGGACGCGGCAGAAGCCAAGGCAACAAGAGCCGGTTCTTCAACGTTAATTTTTTCGGTCCGGACTATTCTTTTCAGTTTTACGAGAATCTTGTCCGCGCTTATTTTTTTAAAATCAAACCTCTGGACGCGCGAAAGTATGGTATCAATGACTTTGTGCGGCTCGGTGGTTGCCAATACGAAAACCACGTGCGCCGGCGGTTCTTCTAGGATCTTTAAGAGGGCGTTGAACGCCGGCGGCGTCAGCATGTGAACCTCGTCAATTATGAAAACTTTGTATCCCGCCCCGGGCGCGGCGACCATGGCCGAGTCCTTCAGATTTCTTATCTCGTCAATTCCTCTGTTTGAAGCCGCGTCAATTTCAATGAGGTCAAGGGAGCGGCCCTCGTTGATTTCAACGCAGGAATGACAGGAATTGCACGGAATCTTGTTAATATCAGAAATCTCTAACCTAGGTATAACTGCATGTGAAAAAACACCTTCTATACGAGGAACTCCCTTCATACGTTCGTAGCAGTTTAGAGATTTCGCCAATAGGCGCGCCATCGTGGTTTTTCCCGTTCCTCTCGGCCCGCAAAAAAGATAAGCGTGGCCGACCCGCCCCGATGAAAGCGCACCTTGCAGGGTGCGGACGATATGCTCCTGCCCTTCAATTTCGGCAAAAGTTCTGGGCCGATATTTACGATATAATACTTGACCCATATAAAAATGTCTTCATTCTCAAATTCTTAAGAATTTGAGAATGAAATCAGGCGCTGGGACTGAAGATAGTTAGATGTTTGCCGTTTTGTCTTTAGTCTTGAATACCGCTACTTTAAAACCGGTAAAGCTAAAAATCAAGGCGACCGCCGAGCCGGCGGCAGCGCTAACATTGGCCCAGGCGGGGGCATTTAGGCCGAAAACAGGGGGAATAAAATTTACCACTACCGAAGCGGTTCCGGCGTTTACTAACGTCGCCATTATCATAACACTTATAAACTTTAAAAATTCAGCCCATCCTCTGCCCGTTTTGCCCGCCCCAAAAGCCCAGTATTTATTCCAGAAAAAGCTGGGAATTACAGCGCAAATGAAAGAAGTTATCTTAAATACCGGATACCAGATACCGGTTACGATGCCGGTAGCGAAAATTAAAAGATTCAGCACCCCGAAATCAACCGCCGCATTACTAAACCCGATGGTAACAAACTTACCGAACTGATTGAAAAGCGGGAACCATCGTCCCAAAAAATATCCCAAATTGACACCTAAAATCCAAACGATAGGCACAACCATCAGCAACCAAGCGTAAGAGACGCCGCCGTATAGAGGAACTTTCAGAAAACTAAATATCCGCCAAGCCGAAAACCCGGTAATTAGGCCGGTCGCGACAGAAAAAATTAAATCTCGTTTTGTGAATTTCATCAATCTATCGTCATCGCAAGACGATATATCGTCTTGCGATGACCCTATATTGCCTGCTACTCAATCGGCATCCC
>CAYHMZ010000056.1:0-3813 GCA_964357835.1 uncultured Candidatus Saccharibacteria bacterium | reverse complement strand
CAAGGATCAAGCTCCAAGGACCAAATACTTGCGGCGAGCGAACAGACAGTACCGACGCCACCTGCGGCCGAGGCAGCAGTAGTCCAGGCAGAGCTCCCGATCGCCGGTGCTGCTCCAGAGGTTGAGCGCTTGCGGGTGACCGTTCGCGTCGCACCACGGGTTCTCCGGTATGACGACATGCGGGCATTCCCGCTGGTCGTCGGGACGGTCTTCCTGGAAGCGGAGACCGTCTTCGTAGGTGGAATACCCGTAGCCGGGTTCCTCACAGCGGGTGCGGACTTCTTCGGTGGTCGGGTCGTGGTCAAACTTGAACCACTCCACGACTACCGACCGCTTGCGCCCGTGGCCGGAGGGCATGTTGGTTTGGGAGATGGCAGGGTTGATGTAACCCGGCCGACTCGGACCCTCCAGTTCCTTGGCCGCCCCGACGATATCATCGGTAGTGCGGCCGCCGCCGATTTGGATAGTCACTGTTTTGACAATCCTAATACCCGCATTGCTCGGCATCGGAGGTTTAAGATAATCCGGCACTGGCGCTGGCTTTGCAAGGTCTGCAACGGCGCTCTGAAATTCCTCTTCGTTTTTGGCATAATGGACTCTCTTTGCCAATTCAAACAGCTTAAAGGTTTTCTCGTCCAAACTAGTAAGGCCCTGATGGTTTCTGGCAATAATTTTCTCAATCACAATCATTAAAGCTCTCGCCTTTCTGTCATCAAACATCATTGTCCCCCTTTTGTTTAAGAACCGTTTTAATGATAGCAAATCATCTAATTTGTGTCAATAGTTCGGCGATTTTTGCTCTAAAAACCTCCTCGTCAAACTTGAGGGCGTGCGTGCGGATGGCATGGGAGTCCCAGTCGGTTTGGTAGTATTCGCCGATGGCTTGGGCGAGGGATATTTCGGTTTGCTCATCAAAAAATATTCCCGTCTCTCCTTCCGCTACCGTTTCCAGCGCTCCCCCGCCCCGATATGCGATAACCGGCCGGCCGGAGGCCATCGCTTCAAGCGGCACAATGCCAAAGTCCTCAACTTGCGGGAAAATAACCGCTTGGGCGCGGTTATAAATTTCCGGCATTTTGTAATCGGAAACCAAGCCAAGAAATTCAATATTAGACCGGGCCTGCCCGCCTAAGTTTTTCGAAGAAAAATTTTGGCGGGCGATTTTTTCAAGCCGTTTGCGTTCGGGACCGTCCCCCACGATTTTCAGAGGTTTTTTTATGGCGCTAAAAACTTTGACGGCAAGATCAAAACGCTTATAAGACACCAGCCGCCCGACCATCAGAAAATAATCGCCGATCTTGTCCGCGATCTTGTATTTGTGCGCCGAAACCGGCGGATATATCACCTGAGCGTCCCGTTCGTAATATTTTTTTATTCTTGTCCTGACAAAATCTGAAATGGCGATAAATTCATCCACGCGGTAAGCGGCTTCTTTGTCCCAAATCCGGAGATAAGTTATGAAAAGCGGGACCAGCTTTTTTATCGGCCAAGGATATTTGAACTCATCTATGAAGCGATGACTATCGTCCCATAAGAATCTGGTCGGGGTCATGCAATAGTTTATATGCTTAGTGTGGGGCTTGGTAATAACGCCCTTGGCGAAAGAGGCGGAATTTGAAAGAACAATATCAAACTCCGATAAATCAAATTGCTCTATCGCCAAGGGCATGAGCAGAGGGAAAACACGATGATGCTTGCGCGCAAAAGGAATTTTCTGCAAAAAAGAGGTGTGAATTTCACGCCCCTTAAAAACATGGCCGGTTGCCCGCTCATCGTAAAGCAGAGTATAAATCGGCGCATCGGGAAAAATCTCGCACAGCGCCTCCAAAACCCGCTCTGCCCCGCCGTATTGATTAAGATAATCGTGGACTAATGCTATTCTCATATTCATCTTTATCAAACCGCGGAGTGGTCGCGGAAAAGTTTGAGAACGGTCAGAAAGATAATCTTAAAATCCCGGGCAAGAGACCAATTCTCCATATACAAAGTATCCAGCGCCACTTCCTTTTCAAACGGCAGGTCGGAACTGCCTGAAATTTGAGCCATGCCGGTAACGCCGGCTTTTATCGCCAAAACGCGTCTGTGATGTTTTTCGTATTTTGCAATTTCGTCCGGCTGATGGGGCCTCGGTCCGACCAAAGAAATATCGCCCCTAAATGCATTCCAAAGTTGGGGAAATTCATCTAACCGGCACCGACGCAGAAATTTCCCCACTCTGGTTATCCGGGGGTCGTCTCTCATTTTAAAAAGCGGGCTGTCCGGTCTTTCATTAAACTCCGTCAAATACTCTTTGTACCTTTCCGCATCTTTTATCATTGAACGAAATTTAAAAAGCCGAAAGCGCCTGCCGCGACTGACTCTTTCCAACCCCATGAAAACCGGTCCCTCCGTTTCCCATTTTATAGCGAAAGCAATCGCTAAAAACAACGGCGACAAAATGACGAGTCCGAGAAACGAACCGACCACATCAATAATCCTTTTTATGATCTTCCCCCATCCGTCCAGTGCCGTGCGGCGGAGCTCAACCAAGGGCACGCCGATAAAAGTATCAATCACAAAATTGGCTGTTAATGTTTGATATAAATTGGGAACAAATTTGAAAACTATATAGTTCTCGTGGCAAAAATCCACCAAGTCCAAAACCTTTTCGGCGGGGTAATCGGGGTTAGCCAAAATAACTTCATCAATGCCGGGATTGCCGGCGGCCGCCTTGATTTCTCCGATCTCCGGATCGGTTAGATGCTTAACGATGCGATAACCCAAGGCAGGATTGGCCCCGATCTCGCCGACAATTCTTTTAGTCACTTCATCCCCGCCGATCACCATGACTTTATGCACGCCGAAATGATATCGCGAAATAAACACTCTCTGGAGGCGGCGCATTGTCAAGCGGCCGATGGAAACAAAAATGATAGCTAAGAACCAGGCGCCCAAAACCAAAAATCTGGAATTGAAAAGTTCCTGCCTCAAGAAAATATAAATGATAACCACCAATATGCCGGCTGATGACGCGACCACTATCCGCGAAAATTCCTTTATTGCGCCTCTCGCGCTTCTTAGATTATATAATCCAGAAATGGCAAAACTTGCGATAAATAAAAGGGAGACGGCGAGAGCCAGGATTAAGTATCTCTGGAAAGGCAGATTGAATTGAAATAAAACCGGCCTGAAAGCCGATAAAATCTGGGTACGCAAAAAGTAGGTCGCGATTCCCGCGGCCAGCAACATCACGAAATCAACCGGTAAAAGCAGTGCGCTGAATACAAGTTCGCCTTTTTTCACGGCTTAAATATACGCCAAAGGAGGATGGTTTTCAATGATATGCATGATATCAAAACCCCCGCCGAAGCGAGGGTTTTGATGCCTTGGCAAATCTATAAGCCGAATTCTGTGTTTGTGTGATTATTTATCTAGGCCGGCTATTGCTAGACGACTCAAGCGTGCTAACTTTTCGAAGCGGTTTTGCAACCGACAACGCTGCACTTGCACCGGGCAGGGTTTAGCATGTTCCTATGTCGCCATAGGACAATCCCGTTCGGGAACTTTTCACCCGTGCCCGCCTAAGTTTTTCGAAGAAAAATTTTGGCGGGTCGGAATAGTTTCTGTGCCACTTTCCCTAAGCTTCGGTCAATAACTCTTGTCTTAAGAACAAGAACTGTCAACCTTATATTCGGCGGCCGTTAACCGCTGCCCTCTTCCCGCCTCATCGGCGGGGGTGTTCGGACTTTCCTCCAGCCCCGCCAAAGCGAGGCCAGCAATCACCCGATTTGCCAAGACAACTGCATTATAGCAAAAAATACTAAAAATTGCAAA
>CAYHMZ010000055.1:0-3835 GCA_964357835.1 uncultured Candidatus Saccharibacteria bacterium | reverse complement strand
GCCTGCGCCAGCACGTTCCCGTGCTGGAAGTGGGCCGAGGAGGATCTGGACGCGGTCGTGAGCGAAAACGACCGCGATCCGAATCGTGATGGCACGTATGCGATCTGGCTGCGCGAACGCGTTGAGGCCGACGAGGAGTGGAAGAACAAGTCGGCCAACCAGCTCCGTGGGTGCAAGATCCCTGGCGCCACTCTCCTTGAGCGACTTCTGTACGAGCTGAAGTTTTTCAAGGAGACAGGGCGTCACCTGGATATCAAGAATGTGACGCTCTGTGCGGGTTCGCGCTGTCGCGATGGCCATGTGCCGTTCGTCCACTTCTCTGAGTTCGACGGCGAGGTTCGTGTCTTCTGGTCCTTTCCGGGCGATGCCTTTGGTTCTCTGCGTTCCCGCGAGGTAGTTTCGTAACCCCTGTACCTTTTTTCTTTTACCCTTCGGGGCTGGAGTGCGAGAAATCGCGCTCCTTTTGTTTTGTGCAAAAGTTATGATAAAATTATCCCGGCTAATACAACCGGCTCGATGGTTCCGAGTAGCGGTTTGCTATGTCAAAAGAAACTACTTGCTTGACTCTGGTGAAGGTATCGGCTAGTAGCCGGTTGCTTCTTGAAGAAATCCTAATCATTTTAGGTTAACGCAGATTGTTTAGAAATAGACAGTCGGTGATAACGATGGGGCCGAGCAATCAAAACGGGATCGCGCTATCGCAATGGCCATGTGCCGAACGTCAACTTCAATGAGTTCAACGGCAAGGTTAATGTCAACTGGTACAATCCGGGCAATGCCAATGGTAATCTGCGTTCCCGCGAGGTAGTGTCAAAGGAAGCTCCTACTGGGAGCTTCCTTGCTGAAGATATCTGATCCAGCCGTTCGTCATTTTAGATATTTCCTGCAAATCGGATTCAAATTCTATGTATTTATCGGATTTTATAATCTCAAGTTCACTGGCAAGTCTGATAAGTCTTTTAACAACCTCAATTTTTATTCTGGCCGAGAATAAGTAAGTTAATTTGATACTTCGGACTGCGAAGCTGGCCTCAATAGTCAGCCCCAGTATATCTAAGATTTGTGTTTCTATCTTGAGATAGATTCCATGTCTGTCTCTTTTGCCTATCTTTGGTCCGATTAAATAAAACTTTTTGTAAAATTCGCCAATCTTATGAATCAAGGAGACATTGGCACAGCTGGGGGGGGGCTTAACAGTCATAATATTTTTGAGGAAATTACTAACCTCGAAAATTTATTTTTGGCTTGGCGAGAATTCAAGCGTGGCAAGTCCAAAAAGCTTGATGTCCAAGAATTCGAGTTTAACCTAGAGGACAATCTTTTTCAACTTCACGGCGAGCTTAAAAGCGGAACCTATAAGCACGCGCCTTACTCAGGGTTTTATATAACCGACCCCAAGTTAAGACATATCCATAAGGCCTGCGTGCGAGATCGGGTTTTGCACCACGCCATATTCAGGGTGTTGTATCCTGTTTTTGATAAGTTGTTCATTTTCGATTCTTATTCCTGCCGCCTAAACAAAGGCACTCATCGGGCCGTCAAAAGACTTTGGAAATTTGCCAGAAGTTTGAGTCGTAACAACTTGCGAGACATTTATGCTCTCAAATGCGATGTCCAGAAATTTTTTGATTCTGTTGACCACAGTATCCTACTGGAGCTAATCCGGAGGAGGATTCAAGACTCAGACGCTATCTGGCTGCTTCAAAAAATTGTTCACAGTTTCAAGACAAAAGATAGTAAAGGCTTGCCCATTGGTAATATTACCAGCCAGCTCTTTGCCAACATTTATCTTAACGAACTCGATTGTTTCGTAAAACACAAGCTGAAGATCAGATACTATTTGCGGTATTGTGATGATTTTGTGATTTTGAACGCTAATAGCCACTACCTACTTGATACTGTCAGCAGAATACAAGATTTTCTTAATTCAAAGCTCAAACTATCTCTTCATCCAAACAAGGTTATTATTAGGAAATATAATCAAGGTGTGGACTTCTTGGGTTATGTCGTGCGGCCCCGTTGTGTTACATTAAGGACTAAAACCAAAAACAGGATGCTTAGAAAAGTTAGTATGAAAAATCTGGCTTCTTATTTAGGCGTTCTTAAGCATTGCGCTGGCTACAAGCTAGAAAAGCGAGTTACCGATGTCGTTACAATAATTTAGCAACCGGTCTAAAAGACCTCCTGTGTATTTTAGAGGGACCGAGAGCGGCAAGTTGCGCTTGGTGAAATTTCGTTCCATATCCCTTGTGCCTTTCAAAACCGTAATTCGGGAATTTTTTGGCGTATTTTTTCATCATCTTATCCCGCGCCACCTTGGCAATAAGAGAGGCGCAGGCGATAGAAAAAACCTTGCGGTCACCCTTCACGATTGCCATTTGGGGTATATCGAGGCCAGCGATTTTTGTTTTGCCGTCAACTAAAACAATAGTTTTCAGTTTGAGGTTTGGGGTTTTTGGCCTTTGTTTTCTGTAAACTAATTTGCGGATGGCTCTTCGCATTGCCAGTCGCGCGGCTTGGTAGACATTAATTTTGTCTATTGTCTTCGGAAGACAGCGGGCGGTTTGGAATTTTAATCCCCTTTCTTTTAACAGTTCGGAAACGAATCTTTCTCTCTGGCGCGGTAGAAGAAGCTTGGAATCCCTTAGCCAACGGAGTTTTTTATGAGGTCTGGTAAAAAATTTTTTATTGAATAAAACTGCACAAACAACAACCGGCCCGGCCAAACAGCCCATTCCCACTTCATCCACGCCCAGAACGAAGCGATAGTCATCGCTGAACAACTTGCGCTCCAAGGTCTTGTGTGGTAATCTCATTTCAGTTTTATTAAAAAGTCAAAAAATTGGAGGAAAAATGGGTAACTTTGAACTTGTTTTTTCACTGGTAGCGAAAAGAAAAAAAGGAAGCAAATTGGTCATGGGAGACAGCGGATGTGTCAAAAGAGTGATAATCGTAAATGACGTGGAAATTGCGCGGCAGATCGGTTTGGCTACGGTTGGAGAAGAAATTCTTCCGTTGCAATATGTCGAAACGCTGATAAGTGTGAATCCTACGGACGATCCTCCTTTTCTCAATTCTTTCAGCGCCGAGTATACATGGGGACGGGTTCTGGCAAGGTTGGGGTTAGAAAAAAGCGAAGTCCGTTTTACCTACCGGACAAGAAACGGCGGGCCTTCAACGGCCGTTTCGGAGGGCAAGGTTGTTACGGCAAGAACAGAGCGTGTTGTGGAAGAGGTCGGCATAGAATTAAGTTTCAGTCAGCGCCAGTACATTCTTTCCCTGATTTTATAAATTGCGACCCCGGCGGCGACGGCGACATTCAAACTCTCCTTTTTGCCATACATAGGTATGGCAATTATTTTATCCGCGCGTGCCAGAATTTTTTTGCTCAATCCTCCAATCTCGTTGCCTGCTACCAGGGCCATCGGGAATCTCGGCTTAAATTGTCGGTAATCAACCGACTTTTTTGTTTGCTCAAGGGCTACGATTTGCACGCCCTCCGCCTTTAATTTTTCCAGCAATTGCCAAGTTTGTTTATGATACTCCCATGGTACAAAACGTTCGGCTCCCAAAGCTGTTTTGGCCACCTTTTTGTCATCAGGAGTCGGAGAGTAGCCGCAGATATAAACCTTCTTAACTCCCGCCGCGTCGGCCGTCCTGAAAATTGAGCCGACATTGTAAGCGCTTCGGATATTATGTAATATCAAGTACAGCTCTTGTTTTTTCATCTTTGTTTGGCTACCATTAAGCTATATGAAAAACTTACACAAAACAATACTATACTGGTCGTTGGCGGGGCTTGCAATAATAACAGCGATTTTCGTAATGGCAAGCA
>CAYHMZ010000054.1:1970-3837 GCA_964357835.1 uncultured Candidatus Saccharibacteria bacterium | reverse complement strand
TTATCACGACTTCCGGCGCCTTGACGCCGCCGCTGAATAATTCCAAGTGATACGATGGCAGTTCGTTTACCACCACCCAAAATTTATTAACTTTATCCAGCGTCTTCAGCATCGGTTAAACATACGAATTGCCGGAAACTATCGTTTTGTAGCGGGCGTTGAGAAAATGGGCAAGCCAGTTGGCGGTTGTCGTCTTTCCGCGAGTTCCGGTAACGGCGACTATCGGCTTGGGGCACAATTTATAAAAGATCGTGGCTTCATTCTCAATTTGTTTGCCCAACTTACGGGCAAGCTTAACCAGCGGGTTTTTCGGCGAAACGTCCGGGTTCAAAACAATGATTTCGTTTTCTCTTATGTCTTTCTCGCTATGCCCGCCTAATTTAAGTGCGACTCTCCCTTTAATTTTCTTCAAGGACGGCGCAAGCTGTTTTTTATTCTTCAAATCAGTAATCGTAACCTTGGCTCCATGCTTTAACAGCCAATTCGTAGTCGCCACTCCCCCGCCTAAAAGCCCCAATCCGAAAACCAGGACCTTTTTGCCTTTGAACAAATTTTTATCGGTATCCTTTGGCATTTATTGATTTCAGAATACATAAAAACCCTTTAAAAATCAAGGGTTTTAGACAATTTCAATTAGACAGTTTGCCTATTTTTAAAACTTCATCCCGCGAAGAATTTTTATCCTGTCCTCAAGCGGAGGATGGGTACTGAACAAACCGACCAGCCAGCCGGTTTTTTGTTTGCCCTTGAACGGCGAAGAGATAAAAAGGTGAGCGGTAGCGTTTGTCGCCGTGCGAAGCTGTTCGTGGTCATTTCCTATCTTTTCAAGCGCGCCGGCAAGGCCTTCGGGATAGCGGGTCAAAAGAACCCCCGAAGCATCGGCGAGATATTCTCTTTTTCGAGAAACCGCCAACCGCATAATCGTTGCCGCCAGAGGGGCAAGAAGCGCCACAACTAAACCTATCAATAAAAGCAAATTGCCTCCCCCGCGGTCATTATCTCTCCTGCCGAAGAAACTCGCCCGCAAGCCCCAGTCAGCCATTATCGCGATGATGCCGGCGAGAACCACGATAACCGTGGAAATTAAAATATCTCTATTGCCGATATGCGACAACTCGTGGGCAATTACGCCCTCAAGTTCATTTTTATTCAGTTTTGCAATGGTGCCCATTGTAACGGCAATAGCCGCGTGTTTCGGATCGCGTCCGGTGGCAAAAGCGTTTATCTGCATTGAATGAATAACGTATATGCGCGGCACCGGCAAACCGGCTGTGATGCAAAGATTTTCAACGATGTGATAAAGATGCTCATTATCATTATGACCGATGGGCTTCGCGCCCGACATCGCCAAAGCGATCTTGTCGGAGTTCCAATAAGCCACGAGGTTCATCACAACGGCCAACATAACGGCGAAATACAAAATCCCCGGCGATTGCAGGAAATAGCCAATTACCCACCCCAGCGCTATCACTAGCACCAAAAACACGGTCATCAATAACCACGTCCGTCTGATATTCGCATCTTTTTGAGAATAGAGGTTCATGTCATCTCAAAATACCTTAAAACCCCAGTAAAATCAAGGTTTTTTAGCAATTTCGGCCAGGGGGCTTGACCCCGCCCTTGAAAATGACCGGCTTTGCTAACAATCTAGGTATGCTTCTAGGTATGCTTGTTATTGCTTGATTAGGAGGCCGCGTAAAATTGCTCAAAAAGCCCTATTTTCCTCACTATTTTAGTCATTTTCAAGGGCGGGCTTGACAATGCCTAGGCGACTATGCTATACTTAAGACAGGCTGAGAGGATGATAAGGAAGCTTGCTTCCACCCGTTCCGATACGTTGGGTCACCCTGCGGGCCACTTTGCAGGG
>CAYHMZ010000054.1:0-1870 GCA_964357835.1 uncultured Candidatus Saccharibacteria bacterium | reverse complement strand
GGCGCCCAGAATCGGCGTCCTCTCAGCCCCCGCACTTTACTTAACCTTCAATGATTGCGTAGCTACTAAGGTTACGCTGGTTGTCTGGTCGGAGTGGAGGAAGGTCCTAACCTTGAACTTTGAATTATGCTCCAACCTCCTGTTGCAGACCTTGGTCGATCGCATCATCCGACATTGCGCTCGACAATCGCTCTTTTCACCAACTCGCGGTAAGGGGTGAAATTCCCCGGCGCAGGGCTCTCCAGTGCCCTGGTCAGCATAGCGGGCGTGGTAGCTCCCACGACCCACCTTATTCCAATCGGGCCGAAAACTGGACGGCCCCGCCAATATCCCTCCATGGCGCACGAGGGACGTGCCGGCAACGTTGTTACGTTAAGCCGGCTTTTGCTTTTTAAAAGACTTCGTATTTTTAATTTTACACAGCGGAGTCAATTTCTGATTTCCGTAATTCAAATGAAGCAGTGCAAATAAATGATGGTTTTTGAGATTTTTCGCTGATGAACAAAATTGGGACGTAGCGGAGCCCCTGAGGGGCGGAGCGGAAGGGGTACGATTTTTTCATCTAGAAAAATGAGAAAAATCAGAATATTATTTGCCTGCGAAATGCAGAAAGGAAATCAGAGATTGGCAAAGCTTCTTAGAAACTAACCTTAACCGGCTCCTTTTCTTCCGCCGACCCAAGTTCAAAGAAACTTTCTTTCTTGAAACCGAACATTGAAGCCACGACATTGGTTGGCACTTGTTCAACCTTGGTATTAAGAACCAGCACATTTGAATTGTAAAACCTCCTTGCGGCCTGAATCTTATTTTCGGTATCGGCCAGTTCGTCTTGAAGTTTAGAAAAGTTCTCCGATGCCCGCAAAGTCGGATATGCTTCGGCAAGCGCGAATAGATTCTTCAACGCACCCGAAAGCATATTTTCGGTCTCGCTGTGTTCAGCTATTGTCTTCGCTCCCATCGCCGCCGACCGGGCCTTTATCACTCTTTCAAAAACATCCTTCTCGTGAGCGGCATATCCCTTCACGGTCTCAACCAGATTCGGTATCAGGTCGTGCCGCCTTTTCAACTGCACATCAATATCCGACCACGATTCTTTTACGCGATTGCGTGAACGGACCAAAGAGTTGAAAGAACCGGCAAGCCAAAGAACGACCACTACGGCCACTACCAAAATGACGGCATATATTGTGGGCATAGCTTATAGCCGCTTTCTCGCAAACAAAGCGGCAATTAACTTCTAACCTTGCTAAATTTTAACATTCTTAATAACCAAAAACAATATAAGAAAGAAACCCCCGGAGGGGTCAAGAATTGTCTGGCGGTTTATCGGGACTGGTTGCCGGAGGCCTTAGTCTTTCTCTCGGCCAATTTACTAAAAAGATTGGCCAAAAGCTGCATCAAAAAGATAACAGCAATGCCGCCTACGATTCCCGCAAAAAAACTGCCGCTAATTAACACAATGCATATCGCGAGAAGATACAGGTAGGGATTTGAAAAAATAACGCAGATATTTTTCCAATAATTCTTCGCACGCGTTTTTTCTTGCACCCCTTTTTCTTTCAGCAGTAAAAATTCTCCGAGCGAGAAACGGCGGTTGCATTCAGGGCAGTGAAAAC
This sequence comes from uncultured Candidatus Saccharibacteria bacterium, assembly GCA_964357835.1. Lineage (GTDB taxonomy): Bacteria > Patescibacteriota > Minisyncoccia > 2-02-FULL-40-12 > IGHO2-01-FULL-4-A > CAIUCV01. Next base: position 254 of record CAYHMZ010000054.1, on the reverse strand, counting down.
CTACGACCGACGACGGGTGAATATGGTCATGGCCGGAAAAACCGCCGATGGTTCCCCATACGTCTTCAAGGACGCTTCCACAGAAGGGGCATTTTTTTTGGTTTTCTTCCCGTCTTTTTTGTTCTTTTGCCCATACTCTAAGTACCTCCGGATCAATCGGTGGAAACGGGGGGGGCGGCGTCATTTTTTCCTCTCCTGATTTTAATAAAAGGGCTAGCTTTATAGTATCGCGATTAAAAAAGAAGTCAATAAGA
>CAYHMZ010000053.1:2999-4087 GCA_964357835.1 uncultured Candidatus Saccharibacteria bacterium | reverse complement strand
TTTTCTGATTCCGTTTTGTAGAATTTAAAGATATTTTCCAGCATAAAGTCGGTTCGGCCGGTTTTTTCCCCGATTGCCAGCATTGAGGTGAAAAGAGGAGGAAATTCCTTATACTTGTCAAATATCTCTGAAATAGTCCCCCCGCCCCGGACATTCTCCGCCGCCTCTAAAATAATTCTCTTATAAATGACGTTGCCCACGACATCAGAAGTTATGGTCAGCCCCTCCAATATCGGCACGCCGGCCTTTATCAGGGTGGAGAGCGTCTCGGCAACACGGGCAAGATAAAGATTTCTTACAACCTTCCCGAATTGAGGCATTTTTACCTTGAAGTTATCAAATCTTTCCCTGCCCTTCGGCGTTTTGATGGAATAAAAGAAGCCGAGAATCAAGCCGACTATGGCAATCACGATCAGGATTATGAATCTGCTGACGAAATTGGTAACCCCGATGAGGATTTTGGTGGTAAACGGCAGATCTGTTACGCCGGCATCTTTGATTATCGTAAGCAGTTGAGGCAGGACTGTGGTCATCAGAATGATCACCACCACTATCATTGCGAACAATATGAAAGCGGGATAAGCAAGCGCGCCCTTTATCTTGGAGTTTAAGCCCGCACTTCTTTCCAAATAGTCGGCGAGGTAGGAAAGCGTGTCTTGAAGTTTGCCGGAAACTTCACCGGTTCTGACCAAACTGATATAAAATCTGCTGAAAACTTTGCCATGCTCGCCAAGAGCGACGGAAAGCGAGGCGCCGCCCTCAATTGAAGAGGTAACGCTTGAAATAATTTTCTTGAAAGATTCTTTTTCTATCTGACGAGCCAAAGTATGCAATCCTTCCACCAAAGGCACGTCCGCGTCAACCAAGGTAGCCATTTGCCTCGTGAACATAACTACATCTTTCTTTGACGGCCTGTTAAACGCCGAGAGTAAATCTTGGCCGAAAAGACCCTTTTTGGCCGGTTCTAAGCTCAAAATCACCAAATTCTTTTGGTGGAGCAAAGTTACCGCTTGGTCCTCGGAAGGGGCCTCAAGCTTGCCTTCTACCAGCTCACCGCTTTGTTGCTTTGTCCGATAATTGAATTCCAT
>CAYHMZ010000053.1:0-2899 GCA_964357835.1 uncultured Candidatus Saccharibacteria bacterium | reverse complement strand
AGCATTCTCAATTCGGAAGGGTTCAAAGAATAAAATTCCGCTTGCTCCATTGATATCTCTTTCCTCCTAAGCAGGTCGGCTAAAGAGCGGTTCAGGGAAATCATCCCCACATCGGAGCCGGTGTCAATCGCCAAATTCAACTGCTGAATGCGGCCATCTCTAATCAAAGTCCTGACCGCGGAGTTAGCGATCATCAATTCCACCGCCGGTATCAGGCCGCCCTTTGTGCGAGGGATAAGCCGCTGGGATATCACGCCGGAAATAGTGTCCGCAAGCTGGGATATAATCTGGCGCTGCTGCTCCGGAGGGAAACTATCAATGACGCGCTGAACGGTCTGGGCGGCGTTATTCGTATGAAGCGAGGCAAAAACCAGATGCCCCGTCTCGGCGGCGGAAACGGCGGCGCTCATAGTTTCGTAATCGCGCATTTCTCCCACCATTATCACGTTCACATTCTCGCGAAAAGTTGAGCGCAGGGCCTTGCCGAAAGAAAGCGTATCTTGATACAGCTCGCGCTGGTCAATAATGCTTCGGTCCGGGGAAAAGATATATTCAATCGGGTCTTCAATCGTTACTATCTTCTCGGCCCGTTCATGATTAATAAGGTCAATCAGCGCTGCCAGAGTTGTTGATTTGCCGTGGCCATTCGGCCCGACTGCCAGGACGAAACCCTGGGAAAGCTTGCTGAATATTTTGATGGCCGGCGGAAGATTAAGTTCTTCAACCGTTCTGATGTTTTTCGGGACAAAACGAAAGGCGGCCGCAAAATTTCCTCTCGTCTGATAAACGTTGGCCCGGCAGCGGACATCGTCATTCAGCTCGTAGGCGAAATCCAATTCTTTTTGGGCCAAAAACATCGCCTTCCGCTCTTCGCCAAGAATTGAAAAAACGAGGTTTTCAAGAAGCTGCCTGTCAAGTATCGGCTGTTCGGTAAGCGGAATCAGGCGGCTATCAACTCTCATTGTCGGGTGATGCCCGGGAGATAAGTGCAAATCCGACCCTCCCTTTTGGGCGGTTAGTTCTATGAGGTCGTCTAATTGTTTTTTATAATTGTCCATCCCGTACGAAATAGCTGCTACGCAGTCATACATATAAGTTACGACTGCAAAACATACTACTGAATTATATCCCAACTATCCATCCCGAACCCGAAAGGGCTATTTCGTTCGGGATCCATCCCAACTAGTTAGTAGTTAGTAGTTTCAGCTACTCACTACTCACTACTTTCTATTTTCTACTGTGGCGGCGGTTCCGCTTCTTCATTCTCTTGAGCACCGGTTAATAGCTCTTCCATGGAGGTGATCCCGTGCAACACTTTTATTATACCATCTTGAAACATCGTTATCATCCCCTGCCGCTGGGCCTCCTTGCGCAATTCGCCTTCCGATAGATTGGTAAGAATGATTTTTTCCAGTTCGTCAGTCATGGCCAATGTTTCAAAAATAGCTATTCTTCCCTTGTAGGTCTTGCCCCGGCAATCCTTGCATCCCTCCCCCGCTTTATATATTTCAAATCCGCTCTTGGGAAACTCTTTCTGAACCTCGGCCGGTATTTTTTCAAGGGCCTGTTCAATCATATGCTCCTCGCCGACATTGGCCTTGACTTTCTGCTTGCAGGAGGGGCAAAGTTTTCTTAATAAGCGCTGGGCAGCCGCCAAATTAAGGGTCGGGGCGAGCAGATATTTTTCAACGCCCATGTCCACCAGACGGGGAATCACCCCGATAGTGTCATTAGTGTGAAGCGTGGAAAGAACGACGTGGCCCGTAAGCGCCGCTTGGGTCGCCAAGCTGGCCGTTTCTCCGTCTCTGATTTCCCCCACCATTATAATATCGGGGTCTTGGCGCAGAATGTGGCGCAAGCCGCTGGCAAAAGTATAGCCGATTTCCTCATGGGTCTGGGACTGGTTAACTCCTTCAACAAAATATTCTATCGGGTCTTCAAGGGTTACGATATTCACCTCATCGTTGTTAATCTGCCTCAATATCGCGGCCAGAGTGGTTGACTTGCCGGAACCGGTCGGGCCGGTTATGAGAATTTCGCCGAACGGCTTGACAATATTTTCTAAAACCAATTCAAGCGAACGCCCCTCCAGTCCCAAGTCGGTCAACGTTATGCTTCCGACCATAGGGTCAAGAATTCTCAAAACCACTTTCTCGCCGTTTCGAGTCGGGAAAGTAGAAACGCGGAAATCAACCTTTCTGTCCCCCAATTTCGTTGAAAACCTCCCGTCCTGCGCCAACCGGGCTTCGTCTATTTTCAAATCGGTCAATATTTTAATGCGCGTAACCAGGGCCGAAAGCAGACCGCGCGGCAAAGATAAGACCGTTTGCAAAAGACCGTCAATCCTGAATCTTATTCTTATTTTGGCCTCAAACGGTTCAATGTGAATATCGGAGGCCCGCGTTTCAACCGCATGTTTGACGATAACGGCGACTATGCGCGTTACCGGCGCTTCGGCCGTTATGTCTTCTATGCCCCCGATCTTCTCCGTAATTTTCAGCTCTTTCTGGGAAAGTTCTTCTGAAAGCGATTCAAGGGCCCTGCCGACTTCGGTGGTAAGAGTCCTGAAGCTGCGGGAAAAATTTTCAAAATCTTTGTAGCTTACCAGATATTTCTCCAGAGTTAACTCCTTGTCCGAAGCGATAAATTTCAAGGCCTCAAGGGCGTCAATATTTTCCGGATTTACAATGCCAACCCGGAGGACAGAACCCTCTCTGGCGAAAGGGATGACCTTGTAAAAATTAATGATGTCCTCCGAAATGTAATTCAGAAGCTCCCGATTCACCTCGGCGCCCGAAAGGTCAACGATGGGAAGTTGGTACACGGAGGATTTAATTTTCAAAAGTCCGGCGTCGTCAATTAATTTTCTGGAAACCAAAACTTCGCCGAAATCTTTTTC
>CAYHMZ010000052.1:0-4145 GCA_964357835.1 uncultured Candidatus Saccharibacteria bacterium | reverse complement strand
CCTGCATCTCCTGCGTTATTTCCCGTGGCTTGATTGTGCCTGATAGGGTAGCCATTTATGTCTTTATATTAACAAAATTTACCGCACTGCGCTAGTATCTAATTTTAACGAGAGAAAAAAAACGGCCTCCGCGAAACGAACTGCGAAGGCCGAGGTCCCAAGGTCCAAAAACCAAGGGACCGAAGAACTACAGAACTACCAGAGGACGACTGGCGATGCGCCTACTCCGGTCGTCATGCCAGCCGTAGTGGACGCTCGCCAGACCGCCGTGAACACGATCGCCGCCGACGAGGCGGGCGGAGTCCTCAAAAGGATCGGCGAGCCAGATCCACATGTTGTGGGCCCCGCGATTAGGATCATATAGGTTCCCAATCGCGTTTAACTCGCTGGCTCGCTCCAGGTTAGCTCGGGGAAAGCCGAGCTCCGTCGCCATGAACCCGAGGACCACCTGGATCCACTCGTCATGGGTGATTGCGAAGCGGGAACCCTCCGGCGTCTTGTCGAACTTGCCGACGAGATCGTCGCTCTGCTGGCGGAGCCGCTGGATGAGCGGCGCCCACGGGTCGTTGGGAAAGACCTGCGTCCCGTCGGCGCAGTCCACGCCGACCGAGAAGTCGGCGGCGTACCAGCCGCGGCGGAGGGTTGCCGAGTCCTTGGCGATTCTGCCGTCCCTCACCCATTGGAAAAAGCGGGGAGGGGGCATGACCCAGTTGCGGAGCTTGAGGTTCTCCGCGATCTCCAAGCCCGGCAAGAACACCGGGCGCATGTTATAGCGCGCCAGGCGCGCCACAACCTCCTCGGTCACGCCGGCCGGGAGCGGGTCCACGACCGCGTATTTCCGGGGCAGTTTGCACCGGAGCGCCCGCTGACAGTCGGTGATGATCTTGGCGAGCGATGGTGAATCGGCGTCCGCCACGGGAGCGGCCTGCTGGCTTGCCGAGCAGAGTTCCTTCATCTGGCTCGGCGTGATTAATTGGACGGACCCAGTCGTAGACATGGGCAAATCCTCCTTGGTTTTTTAGGGAACCACCCTTATTTTACCACCTTTTTATTATATCAAATCCAGTACTAAAAGTCAAATTTAACGAAATTTAAACGGCTTGATTGTGCCCGATAAGGTGGCCATAAAATAAAAGTTTACAGTTTACAGCTTACAGTTGTCAGAAGACTCTGGATATATTTCTGAACTGTAAACTAAAAACTGTAAACTGTTCACTATTCGCTAAGCGGTAACCTTTGCGGAGGGAGGGGCTCTTCTTTCGGCTCGGCTCCGCTGTTGTTCACGTTAAATTCCGACTGCCTGCCCATGATTAATTCGGAAATATTCGCTCTCAAATTGTTCCAAGCGTCAAAAATAGTTGCAAATGGCGAAGGAGTACCGGCTTTGGTTTTTTCGGCCAAAGCTCTCTCGGCCTCGGCCTGTTCAGGATTAAGCAGGGCAACGAATCTTTTTTCCGTATTCCTGAACCAAACGAAACCGACAACCGAAAAAGTTATAACCACCAGGACCCACATAAATGTTTTCCTTATGTGTTCCGGCTGTTGTTTGATTTCGTGTAAAACGCCCATACGATCAAAGCTTAAAAATAACCAGTTTAATTTCTTCCTGCGGCAGGGTTTTTTTGGCGATTCTAAGAGTTTCAACCTCTTCCGGTTTTATTCCCATTTCTTTAAGGAATTTCTGAGGCCCTTCAATATCCATATTTAGGTCGGGGATTTTGTAATGCATCGGGATGACGATTTTTGGCTCTATTTCTCTGACGATATCCGCCGCCTCACTGCCATTAATTGTATACTTTCCGCCGACAGGAATAAACAGCACGTCAATGTCGCCGATGGCTTCAATTTGTTCGTCTGTCAATTTGGCCTGTCCGAAATCGCCCATATGGCACAATCTCATATCTTCTATTCTTACCGCATAAATCGTGTTGAGCCCCCTCTCGGCGCCTTGGGCGTTATCGTGGAAAGAGGGGATCCCCTCCACGTAAATGCCCGATTTTTCATATTCCCCCGGGCCGTGAATTACGAACGCCTCGCTTGGTACGTCTTTCGCATTGTTATGGTCGTAATGTTCGTGGGTAACCAAAAAGATATTGTCGTTAAGCCGCGGCGCGCGCAGGCCGATTTCTTTGGAAAACGGATCAAAAAGCAGACTTACGCCTTTGGACTCCACCCTAAAACACGATTGTCCGTACCAGTTGATCGTCATAACTGAATTATATCAAAAACACGTTCGCCAGTCCATTGTTTTTCTCTCTTTATCATCAACCTGACAAATCTACACTCGTTGAGCTATTGTTCCTGAAAATATGCGGTTATCCATTCCCCCTCGGCCTGCTGGCCTCGGGGCCCGCATATTTCAGCGGAACAATCACGCTCAACTCGCAGATTTGTAGCGGTTGAGATAGAGTTCGAAAAACAATGGCTGGCTCGCTCGGGCCGGTTTTAAGAGTAAGCGCAATCCTTGTCAATTCAGGGAATAGATGCTAGACTGCGTGATAATCGTGGAGATTAGAAATCAAATTGACTTGCCCGACTTTTCAATGAAGGACTTGCTTGCCAAGTCCGAATTTGACTTGCCGAAAGTCGGCCAGGTTTTGTCCGGCGAGATCATAAGTATCAGCAAAAATTCTGTCCTGGTTGACTTAGGCGCATTGGGTACCGGCATAGTTTATCCCGGAGAATTTTACGACAATCCTAATCTGCAAAAAACTCTCAAGACAGGCCAAGAGGTTTCTGCGATCCTGCTAGATCTTGAAAACGACGAAGGTTATCGCGAGCTCTCGCTAAAACAGGCCCAGATGACCACGGCTTGGCAGGACATTAAAGACAAAAAAGAGAGCGGCGAGATAATTGACACCAAAGTAGTTAATATAAACAAGGGGGGGCTAATAGTAGAGATAAACGGTGTTCAAGGATTCTTGCCCCTTTCGCAGCTGCTGACGGAACATTACCCGAAAGTTGAAGGCGGCGATACGGCGAAAATCGTGCAGGCGCTTCAAAAATTCCGCAATCAGGATATCAAAGTCAAGATCATAGATTTTTCGGAAAGCGAGAACAAACTGATAGTCTCGGAAAGGGCGATTACCGATATGCAGATGAAAGAAGAAATAGCAAAATTGAATATCGGCGATATTGTTGATGCCGAAATCACGGATGTTACCGACTTCGGAGCGTTTGCGGCTATTATAACTACCAACTACCGACTACCGATCCCGATTCGCGAAAGCGAATCGAGGATCCTCGACAATGTCGGGACTACCAACTTGACACCGGAAGAAACGGCGCCGGCGCAACCAGAGCTGCTACAACCGGAGGTAGTAGAAAAACCGCGGAGTACGATTGAAGGTTTGATACATATTTCAGAAATTGACTGGAAGCTTATTGAAAACCCCCGCGACTTTTTACAGCCGGGCCAAGTCGTAAAAGCGAAGATAATTGACATTGAAGGCAACAAAGTTTCTCTGTCGCTCAAGGCCCTGAAGCCCGACCCTTGGGAGAAAATTGAAGAAAAATATACCGTGGGGCAAACGATAAATGGGGATGTCGCCAAAATAACCAACTACGGGGTGCTGGTCCGAGTGGATGAGGAAATTTACGGATTGGTGTCGGTGTCGGAATTCGGGGAAAGGAAACCCGGCGAATCATTAAAGATCGGCGACAAACTGAACGTGGCCATCGTCTCAATTAACCCTAAGGAACACAAACTGCTCTTAACTCTCCAGGAAGAAAAAAATGAGGAATAAACCCCGCCCTTGAAAAGTACAAATTAGCTTATGAAAATAAAGGTTTCTAGTGACTATATGAGTTTGTGGCAGTGCATAACTTTTTTCTGTTTAGACTTGGCGTTCAGCGCCAGTACTTTTCAAGGGCGGGGTAAAAAGCGGGGGTCAGGCAAAATCCTCGTGATCTCGCGGGGACCGATAAAATTAAAGCCGACCCAGGCGCACAAAAACAAAAAAACGTACGATCGCAAAAAGGAAAAAAGGAAATTAAAGTCTCTGGCTAAAACTACCTGAATAAAAAATGAGGGAGGGGTCTCCGCCAAGCCACACTTGACAGAAACCCTGTTTTTGTTATAAGATATTTTCAGTACCTTTGCTGTTTAAAAACCTATTCCTACGAAAGGAGGAAAATGGCAGAGA
>CAYHMZ010000051.1:2263-4232 GCA_964357835.1 uncultured Candidatus Saccharibacteria bacterium | reverse complement strand
GGGAGTGTCTTTTCGGCATTCCAGCGAGCAAATTGCATGGTCAATTTTGATATAATGTATCGCCCATCAAAAATTGAATTTGCGAGATGAAATAGCGTAGTGAGCGGCTGGGCGAACGAAGCGGCCGAAAAGACACTCCCAACGAAGCCCCATTTGTTGATGCCAATCTTTGCCTTTATGCTATAATCAAACTACCAATGCCAGCCACTAAGATTATCAACGTTTCCAAAAGCGACGACTTTGAGGATGTTTTTGATTTGTTCAAAAACACGGATGCCGAGGACGTGATTTTTATTTTCCCCAAGGGGTCGCGGTTCGTAAAACAAGAACGGTATTTTGAAGCGATAAAAGAAGAAGCCGATTCTTCGGGCAAGAGTATAAGCATTATGTCCGCAGACCCGGCGGTAATCGGGTTTGCTTCAAAATACGGCTTTGATATTTTAGAAAAGCGAAGCCCCGCTCGCAGTGAGCCTACCAAATCCGCCGAGCCAGAAATTCCAGCACCCGCTCCTGAATCTGATTATTCCGTGCTAGCTGTTCCCGTTGCCAGCTTCCCCGAGAACGAATTTGCGGACGAAGAACCTGAAGCGGTTTTAACCGCCACCGCAGACAGAAACGAACAAGAAGAACCGAGTATAGGCCGCGCAATTAAGGATATTCTGCCTGCCAGATTTGATCGCAGTTTGAAGATAAAAGAGGAAGGGGAGCGGACTTTTGATATAGATATACAAAGGAGGGCCGAACAGGAAGAAACTCAACGGGGGGACATAGCAAAAATATGGGCGGGAGAAAAACAAAAGAGGAATGTTAATTTTTTAAAAGGCCAGACCGGGAAACGGCTTTCTCGCGGTTTTTTCACGAAAGCGCCTCTCGTTTTAGCGATCGGCGCAATCCTGGTCCTCGTTTTTGTACTTTATCTGACTTTAGGCAAGGCCCGGGTAATAATCAATCCGGCGAAACAAGAACTGGATCTTAAATTAAAAGTTTCTGCCTCAAGCACGGCGACGGCTGTTAATTCCAACTTCAACCAGATACCCGGCCAGCGGTTCACGGAACAAAAAAAGGAAACCGATACATTTCCGGTTACCGGCCAGAAAGACGTCGTTCAAAAAGCCAGCGGCACGATAACGATTTTTAATAAAAGTGCAACCGCCCAGCGGCTTGTGGCTACAACCAGATTTAAATCGCCAGGTGGTCTGATATTCAGGATCCTCCAAACAATTAATGTCCCCGCGAGCGCGAAAACGGGGGAGACGGTAACGCCCGGCTTGGTCGTCGCGAATGTTTACGCCGACAGGCCAGGCGCCGAATACAACATAGGGCCGACCCAATTTACCATACCGGGCTTTGAGGGAACGCCTAAATTCAACGATTTCTACGCAACATCCGACAAACCGATGGCCGGGGGAATAATAGGCCCCGCTAAAGTTGTTACGGAAAAAGATTTTACTGCGGCGCAGGAAGAATTAACGGCAAAAGTAAAAGAAAAAATCTTGAAATCGTTGAAAGACCGGGGCGGCGAATTAAAAATTCTTGATGCCGTTGCAATAAAACTGGATGCTCCGGAAGTTAACGCCAAAGTGGGTGAAGCCGCCGAAGAACTGGAGATGTCCGTTCAAGGTTCGGCTGATACGATTGCTTTTCGCGAATCTGATGTGGTTGAGCTGATCAGGAATTTTGTTTCGCAAAAAAACAGCATGGAGCTATTGCTTAAAGACCTGGTGATCAGTTACATAAACCCGGAATCCGGCGCCGACAAAACCTCGCTTTCATTTGACGCCCAAGTAAAAGGCTGGGCGGCGGCTAAGCTGGATACGGATGCGATAAAGAATGACGTGCGGGGGATGAGCGAAGATTCTATACGTTCGTATCTCAACGGTATTAAAGAAATAAAATCGGCGCGCGTGATCCTTTCTCCATTTTGGGTAAAAAGCATCCCCAAAGATATCGGCAAGATCGGGGTTGACAT
>CAYHMZ010000051.1:0-2163 GCA_964357835.1 uncultured Candidatus Saccharibacteria bacterium | reverse complement strand
CGGGGTTGACATTCAGAATTGAGCTTGCTAATATTAAGACAATGGAATAAGGCGAAGGCAGTAGAAGCCCTGATTTCCAGCAGAAATCCGGCTTTTTTCTTAATAAGCGCGTTTATTCCAAACACTTGCCAGACGACAAACAAAAAATAGACGGGGTTGTTATTGATACTTTGCCGGATACTAAATTCAGGGTCAAATTGAGCGATGGCCGGGAAATTTTCGCTTACTTGTCGGGCAAGATGAGGATGAACTACATCAAGGTTACCGTGGGAGACAAGGTAACGGTTGAATTGAGCCCTGACGGAAACAAGGGGCGGATAACCTATAGAAGATAATACCCGACACAAATACACTAATGGGCACGAATGTCACGAATGATTCGTGTAATTCGTGTGTGATTCGTGTATTGGTGTCGCTTGCGCAAGCAATGCGATTTCAAGTTCCACAATTTATTGAGACGGAGAGCAAAATCGTCGGGCCGTTTACGCTCAAGCAGTTTTTGTATTTGGCCGCAGGGGCAGTTATAATTTTTATTCTGCAATATGTTCTTAGCTTTACTCTCTTAATAATCGCCGGCATACCAGTCGCACTTTTGGCCGCCGCTCTGGCTTTTTATAAAGTTGACGGAATCCCATTTCCGCAATATCTGTTGATGGCTCTATCGTTTTTAACTGGAACGAAAAAGTACGTTTTCAAAAAAGACGAGCAGACCCCGACACAAATACACTAATGAGCACGAATGACACGAATGGAAGGATATTATACAAAGAATTGTCGTATAAATTAACGGGGATTTTCTTTGGTGTTCACAATAAATTAGGCAGATTTTTAAGCGAGAGGCAGTATTCTGATGAGATTGAGAAGTATCTAAAGCTAGGTGGGATAGAATACAAAAGGGAATTTGAAATACCGGGAGACACAAAGGGCAACAGAGTGGATTTCCTGATTGAAAACAAAATGATAGCGGATATTAAAGCAAAAAGAATAATAACTAGGGATGATTACTACCAAATGTTAAGATATTTAAAAGTGGGAAAGTTGAAATTGGGCCTGATAGTTAATTTCAGAAATACATACCTCAAACCAAAGCGAATAGCAAACTAATTGCCCGTCTATATTCGTGTAATTCGTGTAATTCGTATGCGATTCGTGTATTGGTGTCGCTATGGCAGAGCCAAAAACACAAACAACAAAAGACTTCGTGCGACTCGCCGAGATACGCGACACTGTTTTGGTGTTAAAAGACGGCTCATTGAGATCGGTCGTTGAGATAGGTTCAATAAATTTTGAGCTAAAGTCGGCGGATGAGCAGGTCGCGATAATCCAAGGGTTCCAAAATTTCATTAATTCTCTTGATTTCCCGCTTCAGATAGTGGCAAACTCGCGTAAGCTGAATATTGAGCCGTATTTAAAATCGCTTGAAGGGCTGACCGAAAGTTTAAAAAACGAATTGCTGAAGATCCAAGCCACGGAATATTCCCGATTTATCAAGGGCCTCGCCGAGCTGACGAACATTATGGCCAAAAAATTCTACATCGTGGTTCCTTTTTACGCGATAGAGGCGGTATCTCCGACCAAGGCCGGGTTTTTTGGCGCGATAAAAAGCGTGGTTAGCCCGTCTAAATTTGTAAAAACGCTGACCGAAGAAGAACTGGAAAATTACAAAACGCAAATAGGCCAGAGGATAGGGGTGGTCGCTGAAGGGCTTAGCGGATTGGGGCTTCAAACGAAAACTCTGACGGGAGACGAACTTATGAATTTATTCTATTCTTACTATAATCCGGGTCAGCATCTTTGAACTAGTCGGTAGTGAGTAGTGGGTAGTAGGTAGTGAGAACTACAAACTACAAACTACAAACTACAAACTAACTCGTGGCGTTATTCGGCCTAGGCAAGAAAAAAGAGACGGTTGAGCCGCAACAGCGATCAAAAACGCTGGACGATCTTTTGGCGCCTTCGGCGATCAGCGTTTCGTCAAATTATCTCCAGATAGGCAGCCAGTTTGCCCGCACGCTTTTTGTCGTAACTTATCCGAGGTATTTGAACACAAATTGGTTTTCGCCGGTCATAAATATGGACAGGCCGATGGATATCTCTATCTTTGTCCATCCGCAAGATACCGGAAACATCCTGAAGCAATTAAGGGACCGCCTAGGCAGATTA